>JBEICW010000192.1:0-6232 GCA_040383785.1 Ignavibacteria bacterium
CACGCTACTTGGATTATGTTGCAATGGTTTATTACCGAGCAAGTAGAAGAAGAAGCAACTTCTAACGAAATAGTTGATAGACTTACTTTAGCAGGTGATTCGAAAGGTGGCTTATTTATGTTAGATAATGAACTAAAACAAAGAAAATTTGTTGATGCTACCGCTGCTAAAGCATAGTTTTTATCTATTTTGAATAATTATTTTTAATAAAGGGGTAATAAATAATCATTGCCCCTTTTATTTGTATTTTAAATTGACATTAGTTTTTTATAACATAATAATATTTATGAGTATTTTAAAAGCAGAGCATTTAGTAAAAAAATATAGCAAACGTACAGTTGTTAACAATGTATCTTTGGAAGTTAATCAAGGTGAGGTTGTTGGATTATTGGGACCAAATGGTGCTGGTAAAACGACTACTTTTTATATGATTACGGGTATGATTAATCCAACTGAGGGCAGAATATTTATAGATGATGCTAATATTACTCGTAAAGCTATGTACCAAAGAGCAAGACTTGGAATTAGTTACCTTCCACAAGAGCCATCGGTATTTAGAAAATTAAGTGTTGAAAATAATATAATGGCAATTTTGGAATTGCAAAAACTAAATAGCAAACAACGTAAAGACAAATTAGAAGAACTTTTAACAGATTTTAGAATTACACATATCCGTAAAAGCAAAGGTTATATGCTTTCTGGTGGCGAAAGACGTAGATGCGAAATTGCAAGAACTTTGGCTACTGATCCCAAGTTTGTACTTTTAGATGAACCATTTGCTGGGATTGACCCAATTGCTGTTGAAGATATTATGCACATAATATTTCTGCTCAAACAAAAAAATATCGGCGTGTTGATTACCGACCATAATGTCCACGAAACTCTTTCTATTACAGACAAAGCAAATATACTAATTGATGGGAGTATTTATATTTCCGGCACTGCCGAAGAGGTATCATCTAACCCAGAAGTAAGAAAAAGATACCTAGGCGAAACATTTACTTTAGAGCGTTTTATTCCTAAGGAATTATAATTTACATAAGTTTTATTCTATTTTTAAAATTGTTTTGAAATTATATTACATTCAAATCTAAAATATAATTGTAAATTTTCGTAAATTACATTATGAAAATGAACATAAACAAAATTTTTACAGATTTAGAAACTAATTTACAAATTGAGAAGGAAAAATTTGGAGATATTTCTTTAAGTGATATTTCACTTGAAGCATTTATTGAGTTTACCAAATTCAAATATGTAAAAAGAACTCCCAAAATACAGCAAGTAAATCAAATAGCTCCTAACGTTAGCGAAAATCAGAATTTAACTCAGAATTTAACTCAGAATTTAACTCAAAATTTAACAAATCAGAATTTAAATACTAATACTACTTTTAATTCAATTAACCCAAATTCGGTTAATAAAGATTGGAAAATTTCACCTAATTTAGAAGTATTAGATACGAATATTAATAAATGTCTAAGTTGTGAACTGGGTGCAACTCGCAAAAATTTTGTTTTTGGAAGTGGTAATCCCAAAGCTAAAATTATGATAATTGGCGAAGCCCCAGGTGCTGATGAGGATGAAGAAGGATTGCCATTTATAGGTCGAGCTGGCCAACTTTTGACAAAAATTTTAGAGTCAATTAATTTATCAAGAGAAGAAGTTTATATTGCAAATATTATAAAATGTCGCCCACCAAATAATAGGCGACCAACTACTGCGGAAGTAGATAATTGTGAACCTTATTTATTAAAACAGATTGAACTTATAAATCCAGAATTTATTTTAGCCTTAGGGCTGACTGCGGTAGATACTTTACTAAAAGATAAACATAAAATGCAAGATGTTAGAGGAAATATTTTAAATTATCATAATAGAAAGTTGCTTGTAACTTATCATCCTGCAGCTCTTCTCAGAAATCCAAATTGGAAAAGATTTGTTTGGGAAGATGTTAAGAATTTAAGAAAAATGTATGATAATTATTTATCAGAAATAAGTTAATTTTGAATAATTTTAGATAGTTATTAGAATAAAAAAATATTATATAATTAGAAAAGTTAAGTAAAGAAAATGAATATAGCTGTTTTAATGGGTGGAATTTCACCCGAAAGGAATGTTTCATTAAGAAGCGGAATTGCTGTAACTAAAGCACTTAGAGAAAAAGGACATAATGTAATTGCAATTGACCCTGCTTTAGGTGTAGATTGTATTTTGGATATTGATAACTTAGAAATACCAAACACATTTCCAACTCCTGAAGAATTAGAATTAATGAGCCAAAAAAATATTATAGATTCAATTAATTCCCAACATTTTGATAATATTGATTGTGCTTTTATCGTGCTTCACGGTAGTTGTGGTGAAGATGGCAAAGTCCAAGGTTTATTGCATTTGAGAGGAATTAAATATACTGGAAGTGGAGTTAAAGCTAGTGCTATTGCAATGGACAAACGCACTTCAAAATTACTATTTAGTTTGGCTGGTGTTCTAACTCCACATTGGGTAATGATTGACCCCAACGATGAAAACCTAATGGATAGAATTGCAGAAATCAAAGGAAATGTTGGCAAAGAAGTAGTTGTTAAACCCAACGATGGCGGCTCTACTATTGGGCTTACGATTATTAAAAATGGCGATGTAGATGAGATTTACAAAGCTATTAAATTAGCTGGCGAATATAGTAACGAAGTTATGGTTGAGCAGTTTATAGAAGGTAGGGAATTAACTGTTACTATTATAGATAATAAAGCATATCCAATAATTGAAATCAAACCTTCTGAAGGCTTTTACGATTATAGTAATAAATATACAAAAGGCAAAACTGAGTATATTTGCCCAGCGGAAATTGATGAAAATGAAACTGAATTTATTCAGAATATGGCACTTACAGCTCATAGAGTTGTGGGATGTAGAGGTTATAGTCGTATTGATTTTAGATTAGATGATGAGCATTTAGCACATTGTTTGGAAGTTAATACAGTTCCTGGGTTTACTGAATTATCATTAGTTCCAATGGCGGCAAGAGTAGCTGGAGTAGATTTTGGTAATTTATGTGAACATTTGGTAAATAGAGGCATTAATTATAAGAATTAGTGATTAATGGTTAGTGGTTAATGTTTAATTGTTAATGGTTAATGGTTAATAGTTAATAGTTAATAGTTAATAGTAAGAATAAAGAAATAAAATTATTAGTGGTTTTAAAAATTAATAAGACAAATGAAATGATAAAGGAAAATGAAATGCAAAAAGATATTCAATTATTAGGTCTTGGCAATGCTTTAGTTGATATTCAATTTGAAGTAAATGACAGCGAAGTTGATTTGTTTTCATTAGAAAAAGGCACAATGACCTTAGTTAATAAAACAATACAAAAAAATATTTTAGATTATTTGGGTAATAGAACAAATTATAAAAGTAGTGGCGGCTCGGCTGCAAATACTATTATAGGTTTTTCGTCATTTGGTGGAAAAGCTGCATATAAAACTATGCTTGGTGAAGATGATTTCGGTAGATTTTATGCCAAAGAATTTCATAACTTAGGTATTGTTTTAGATGCAAAATACGATTATGATGAACATACTGGTATTTGTTTTGTATTAATTACTCCTGATTCTGAACGCACACTGGTCACTGCTTTGGGTGCGACTGCCAAACACGGTAGAGAACATATTGATGATAATTTAATCAAAAGAGCTGAATGGCTTTATGTTGAA
Source organism: Ignavibacteria bacterium (assembly GCA_040383785.1). GTDB lineage: Bacteria > Bacteroidota > Ignavibacteria > Kapaibacteriales > UBA2268 > JBDNHS01. Next base: position 3,717 of record JBEICW010000192.1, read on the forward strand.
GGTTATAAATTTTCTGAAGGTGCTGGCTATGAAGCAATTAATCATTCTGTAGATATTGCCCAAAAATTTGAAACAAAAATTGCTGTTACTTTATCTGATAAATTTATCATTGATGTATTTAGAAATAATTTAGATGTAGTTTTAGAAAAATCAGATTTGATTTTTTGTAATGAATTAGAAGCAAAAACTTATGCGAATACTCATAGTGTAAACGAAGCTTTTAATGTTTTGACTTCAAAATTTAAAAATATTGCTATGACTATGGGTGCAGAGGGTTCTTTGGTTAAGTGGGATGATCAAGTTTATGAAATTCCAGCTTACAAAACTAAAGCAATTGACACTACTGGTGCTGGCGATATGTATGCAGCAGGATTTATGTATGGCATAACTCACGCAAATAATCCAGTCAAAGCTGGTCATTTGGGTTCTATTTCTGCTTCAAAAGTAGTTAGCCAATATGGTGCGAGATTGACTGAAAGTCATACTAATCTTCGTGATATGATTTTTAGTATGAATTTTTAGTTTAAATTTCTCTAAATTTTTATATTTTTTGAACTTTTAACTTTTGTTTAATTTTCTTTTTTTTTTATTTGAGATAAATTTGAATTTAAAATTGAATATAAATACCTCAGCAAAATTTTTAAATACACAATTATTTTTATTTTTAATGATAATTGGTATTTTCATAATATCTAATAAAGAACTAAAATGCCAAGCTGGGATGAAATTCCCAGAATTTGCAGAAAAATTAGAACAATATTATGATGCTGCCTTAATTGCTGACTTACGAAAATCTTTACCACAAACTGATTATGCAATTTGGGGGTGGGATGTTGGTGATTTTTCTGGAGACGGATTTACTGATGTTGCATTCGCTGTTAGAATTAGAGGCGACAAAAAAAATAGAGTAGTGGTTTATTTATTTGTAGATATAGAGGGTTATCTTACACAAGTTGGACAATTTTCTTATAGTTATGTGGAATTACCATTAGAAAATGGAGTTGTAATTAAACAAAATACTTGCTATCTCACTCAAAAAAACAAACAATTCCATTGGATAGTGAAAGGCTATACATTTAGTTATGGGAATTTGATTTTAGTTGATGAATTCGAAACTGAACAAAAAGGCTCGCAAACTAAAGAAACTTATGTAAATTATCAAACTTTAATATCAAGTGATAAATTAATAAGCAACAAAAATAATAAAACTACAAAAGAAGTTGAATATCTTAATATTCCATCTTACCCAAGAAGTAACAAGGGATTTTTTGGAATTACAAACGAGGTAACTTGTTCTAAAATAGATTATGTGCCCAAAGGTGCTTTTTATTGGAGTGGTGAAGACGATGCATCGTTTAATGTTTCATCTTCTTATGACGATAAATATTTATATTTCACAGTAAAAGTAATTGACGACCAAATTATTCCATTTGCTTATCAAGATTCACTAAAAGCAGATTGTTTGGATTTATGGATTTCCCCTACTGTGTTCAAGTTCAAAGGTTCAAAAGAAGAATTAGGAAATGAAAAAATAGATTCTAATAAAATTATAAAATTTACTATTTACCCTGGTGATTTTTATGAAATTAAACCCTACATTGAAATTAGTACAAATATGGATTTGGACGCCAAACAAAGATTAGCTACTCAATCTATGAAAGCAAGTTCTAATTTCGTAGAAAAGGGTTATCAAGTAAAATTCAAAATCCCATTTATTTTATTAGGTATAGAGGATACTTATCTTGATAAAACTGAAATTAGTGAGTTAAAAGCAAGTTTTGTATTGAATGATATTGATAATGAATTTTATCCAGAGCAAAATACCCAAATAGCATCATCTGTCTTTAATCAAAATGACTATAGAACATTTAGTACATTATTATTAATTCCAAAATCAATTTATTTTGGTGAGAATTATAGTGTTTTTCTTGAAGATGTAATTAGACAACTTAATGAATATGGTTTTTAAATTTTAACCAAATGATAAACTTTTAAAGTATTATAAAATAACTATGGAAATTATAGATAACTTAACAAGTATAGAAGGTAGAAGATTTCTGCAGAAATTATTCTTCTCAATGAGATATGAAAAGCAGATGTCATCATTTTCTGCTTTGATTGCTTGTCTAAGGATTTGTATTTCTGAAAAAGATACAAGTAAATTTATTAATACTAATGTTACAATAACCCACCAATTAGGCGTTTTATCCGGCACAAAACTTTGGCTCGAAGAAGTTGTACATAGATATTATTTTACTACTATTAATTCATTTGTATATTTTGGTGCTGCTATTTTATTGGTAATTGTAGGTTTTAGAAAATTTTATAATTTAGATAGCTCTTATGTAATTGGTGGATTGATTTTCGAAGCTTCACTATTGATGTTGATGTTTGTTACTATGTTATTTTCGCCAAGTGATGGAATTGAATTTGATAATATTAGAAATGACGATAGCTTCGATTTAATTGAAGAAATTGGTGAGATTAGCACCGATTTTGCTAAATCAGTTGATAAA
>JBEICW010000193.1:0-6165 GCA_040383785.1 Ignavibacteria bacterium
CCCAATCTATTGGTGCAGTCAAAATCCAACAATCAAACCCAGATGTAATTTGGGTTGGAACCGGCGAAGGAAATCCGCGTAACTCACAAAACTTCGGTAAAGGTATATTCAAATCTATAGACGGTGGGAAAACTTGGCAAAATATGGGCTTACCTGCTACCAAAGCAATTCATAGAATTATAATCCATAGAGATAATCCCGATGTTGTGTTTTTGGGAGTTATGGGCGTTGCTTATGGCGAAAATGAAGAAAGAGGCGTTTATAAAACTACTGACGGCGGTAAAACTTGGAAAAAAATCTTATATTTAAGTCCAAAAACTGGGTGTGCTGATTTGGTAGTTGACCCCAATAATCCAAATAAAATGTTTGCTACGATGTATGAATACAAACGTGAGCCATGGTTTTTCACTTCAGGCGGTAAAACTTCTGGACTTTATGTAACTTATGATGGTGGTGATACTTGGACAAATTTAACGGACAAATCTCGCACAGAAGGCAAAAGTAAAAACGGACTTCCAACAGGCGAAATAGGTAGAATTGGTATTGCAATAGCAAAAAATAATACTAAAGTAGTTTATGCAACAATTGAATCAAAAAATAATGCACTTTATCGCTCCAAAGATGGTGGCAATAATTGGTCAATGGTGAATGATAAAGAAGTAGGGGATAGACCGTTTTATTATTCAGAAATATATGTAGACCCGACAAACGAAAATAGAATTTATGATATTAATTCAATAGTAAAAAAATCAGAAGACGGTGGAAAATCTTTTTCTACATTGATACCATATTCGGGTATTCACCCCGATCACCACGCTTGGTGGATAGATCCACAAAATCCGAGTTTTATGATTGACGGAAATGATGGCGGTATGGCAATTTCTTATGATATGGGAAAAAATTGGAGATTTGTAGAGAATTTGCCAGTGGGGCAGTTTTATCATATAAATTACGATATGGAAACGCCCTATAATGTTTATGGTGGATTGCAAGATAATGGCTCTTGGCGAGGTCCATCGGACGTTTGGGCGAGAGGTGGCATACAAAATCACTATTGGAAAGAAGTTATGTTTGGCGATGGTTTTAATGTTGTTCCAGATAAATCGGATAGTAGATTTGGTTATGCAATGTGGCAAGGTGGAAATCTTGCAAGATATGATATTTTGACTGGTGCAAGTTATAATATCAAACCTGCTCACCCAGAAGGCAAACCATTACGTTTTCATTGGAATGCGGCAATAGCTCACGATGAATTTGATAATAAAACTCTTTATTATGGTAGTCAATACTTGCATAAATCTACTGACCGTGGCGAAAATTGGACTATAATTTCACCAGATTTGACTACTAATGACTCTACCAAACAAAAATATGGTGAAAGTGGGGGGCTTACTGCTGATGTAACTGACGCAGAAAATCATACTACAATCTTGGCTATATCACCATCAAAACTCAATAAAAATATTATTTGGGTTGGTACAGATGATGGAAATGTACAAGTTACCAAAGACGGTGGCAAAACTTGGACAAATACTTCTTTAAGCATGAAAAATGTACCTTCTGGTTCGTGGGTATGTAGAGTAAGTGCATCAAGTTACAACGAAAATGAGGCATTTGCTGTGATTAACAATTATCGTAGAAATGACTTCAAACCATATATAATGCAAACCAGAGATGGCGGTAAAACTTGGACAAATATTGTAGAAAAAAGTAATATACCAACTTATAGTCTTTCATTTGTGCAAGATACTGAAGTTCCTGAATTAATGTTTGTTGGTTGCGATGAAGGGCTTTATGTTTCATTAGATGCTGGACAAAATTGGTCAAAATGGACTAATGGTTACCCATCTTGTCCAACAATTGACCTAAAATTACATCCAAGAGAAAATGACTTAATAATTGGAACATTTGGACGTGCAATTTGGATAATGGACGATATTTCTTTCTTCCGTAATTACATCAAAAATCATAAATCTAAAAACACAAATAGAATTTCATTAGCGAAAATCAATGATGCTATTTATCATAATTATGCATCAATGCCCGGCACTCATTTCCCTGGTGATGGAGCTTATAGAGGTCAGGGGAGTGGTTTTGGAGCTATGATTACTGCTTTGGTAAATAAAAATTTAGATGCAAAAAAAGACTCAACAATTATCAAAAATGCAGGTAAATCACTTGATTCAATTTATGTTTATATAAAGAACGACAAAAATGAAACGATTAGATTTTTGAGATTTAAGGCAGATAGTGGCTATAATAGAGTTTATTGGGATTTGGCAGAAAAAGGAATTAGATACCCTGGCAGCAAAAAAAGTAAAAACATTGACTCAGATAATGGTGGAATGACTGTATTGCCGGGTGTTTATAATGTGGTTGTGGAATATATGGATAGCAAAGATTCGCAAAATGTGAATGTAGAATATGATAAACGAATTCCAACTAAAATTGAGGAATTTAAAGAGCAAATTAAATTTACCAAAGAATTAGAAAAGAGATTTGAACTTGTAACAGAAGTTTCGGATAGATTTAATGAAACAGACGAAACTTTGGAATTTATAGAAAAACAAATCAAATTTCTTGACGATAGCACACAAAAGAAATTTAATGAAAAGTTAAAAACAGTAAAAGATTCTCTTAAAACTATTAAAGATTTGGTATTTTTTACCACTGAAAAGCAAGGAATAATAAGACGTCCAGATATAATCAGCGACAACCTTTGGGGAGTAAGCTCATACATAAACGAGGCGATGTCATATCCGAATACTACCCATAAATACGCCTTAAATAAAGTGGATAAACAAATAGACGTATTAATCGAAAAAGCCAATAATTTCTACGAAAAAGACTGGGCAAACTTCCGCGATGAAGTTAGTAAAATAACTATAAATCCATTCAAAGAAATCAAGAAATTTGAGAAGAAGTAGATTTAGTATTTTTAAACTATCAAACTAAATAATAGTGACAGCAATGCTGTCACTATTAAAAACAGCTTTCTCTAATATGCTAAGTATTGTGAAGAAAATTTAAAATAAATCAACGCAATAATTACGCAATAAATACGTCAAAAGAAAATGATAAATTGTTAATTGTAAATGGTTAATGATTAAGTAAGTTCTTTGAAAAAAAACGGCAAAAATCGTGAATTACATTGTTTAATAATACAATTAATTCAAATAATATATTTTCTTACTTTACTTCAATTTTACGATTTTGAACTAAATCGATTCCTTTATTGAATTTAGGTAATTTAACTTTGTATGACCCTTTGGTATCTATAAATCCAATATTGCCATATTCTTCATTACTCACAAATGCTAAACCCAATTCATTAAAAGGTAATAAGTAATTGTAAAAATCTGGAAAAGCAAATTCCCCATTGTTATTTACAAAACCCAAACTTCCTTCAAATCTAACTAATCCGTAATTTTGACTAAACATCTCACAGCTATCAAACACATATTCAGTAAGTCTATTTCCAAATTCATCTACCAATGCCCATTTGGGCACTCCGGCAGTATTTTGTGCAAGAAATGTTCTATTGTTTTTATAAGGTTTTGCTTCATCATAAGCCACGTTTATGATAATATTGCCTGATGTATCTATAAACCCAAACTTGCCACCCAAAGTGATTTTTGCTTTTCCTTCCGAAAATTCCGCAGGTTCATCAAATCTATAATCAATTACGACTTTCCCTTTTTTGTCTATAAATCCAATAATATACTCTTCATTTGAAATAGAAGCCAATCCTTCCGAAAAATTATAACCGACTTTGCCATTTAATGTAATCGCCATTTCTAACGAACCGGAATTATCCATTTTAGTTGATAAATAGCCCCTTTTGCCATCTTTCATTACATAAGCATAACCTTCCGAAAATGGAATAGCGTCCATATATTCCATTGGGACTACTAATTTCCCTTTTTTATCTACAAATCCAAAAATTTTGTCACCGGTTTCTTTATTAATATAATTAGTAACTATTGCAAAACCATCGTGAAATACACCCATTTCATCGTAATCTACTTTAAACAAATCTTTACCATTCAAGTCAATTGCAGTCCATTTTTCTTTATTTATTCCATCAACATTTTCTTTTACTTTTGCAATCAAAATTCCTTCACCAAATCCAAAAACTTCGGTAATATCATTACGTGAGAAAATTACTTCGTTATTTTCATTAATAATCTTCCATTCCTCAGCTATTTCAAAAGCTGCGAGAGGCGATTTGGTATTTTGCGAATATAATTTAAAATTAAGATTATAACCTGAAAATTGCAATACTGCCAATATTAAAATAGATTTTATAGTTAAAATTATAAGTGTAGATTTTTTTTTCATTTGATATTCTAAAAAATTAGGAGTTAATAAATAGCAACTCAACTATAACGAAATAGTTATAGAAAAAGTGAAATAATTGATAAATTAAATTACGTTAGGAATTAACAATTGTTACAAATTACATTAATTTTTTAAAACTTGGATAGGTATTTATGAGTAATTATATTAAGTTGAACAAAGCATAAAATGCCAATTTATACACAAAAATCAATTCTTAGATAATTTTATTCATTTTGCGGAAATCAAACTAATCTTTTTTGACTATTATCAATACAAAATCAGCATCTACTTGGTCTTTTTCTTTAGCATTTACTTCGGTTACAGTGCCATCAATTGCAGCAAATAAAGTAGTTTCCATCTTCATTGCTTCAACTATTATCAAGGCATCACCTTCTTTTACACTTTGTCCATTTTCTACTAATACTTTTACTATCGTTCCTGGCATTGGCGATTTGAGTATATCAATATCCAAACTCACTTCAATAGCACTATTGCCAAAACTCAAGCTTTCTTCTAATTCATCAATGTAAAAATACTCACCATTCATAAATGCAAAGTATTTGTTATCTTTTTTTGCTACATAAATATTTGAATTAGAATTTTCATCTTTGATTATAAAACTATTTTCTAATTTTGTGAAGCTATGATTATAAGTTTCATTTTCAAAATTGATAGATATTTTACTTTCTAAATCATTGATTTTACTATCAAAAGTATGTATTTTTTTATTTAAATTTATGTTCATTTTTAATTTTAATATTTTTCTTTCTTACAAAAACTTCATATAGCCAATTTCAACCCAAACATTTGAATTTGGATTATTTGGATTTATTGACTTATCTATACTTTTCTTGTTATTTGTTTTGTGTAATGCAATTGCAGCCAATACTTTGCTAAATTCCTTTTTGCCAATATTTTCATCTTCGATATCAATCAAATCTTTTGTCCATTCGGTTAGATTATCACCTATTACATTTGTGAATGTATTTCCAGATATAAAGCTCTCCGAATTAAGCACATTAATCATAAATGGAATTGAATTTTTGACACCCAAAATTACAGTATTTTTTAATGTCTCAATCATCTTTAAACGTGCTAATTCTCTCGTTTCGGCGTGAACAATTATTTTAGACATAATTGGGTCATAAAAAGGCGAAATCACGCTACCCTTTATTATACCAGTATCAACTCTAATTCCATTGCCAGTCGGCTCTTTCAAAAATAACACTTCACCACCAGTCGGCATAAAATTATTTTTTGCATCTTCAGCATATATTCTACATTCAATAGAATGTCCTTTTTGCGAAATATCGCTTTGTTTATAAGGCAATTCATAACCCTGTGCGATATTAATCTGTAATTTAAGTAAATCTACTCCTGTTACCATTTCAGTAATTGGATGCTCTACCTGAATACGTGTATTCACCTCAAGGAAATAGAAATTACCATCTCTATCCATAATAAATTCTACAGTTCCTACAGACTCATAATTTGCAGATTGTACTACTCTAACAGCAGTAGAGCAGATTTTTTCTCTTAATTCATTATCCAATGCAACTGATGGAGTTTCCTCTATTACTTTTTGGTGTCGCCTTTGGAGTGAACATTCCCTTTCAAATAAGTGAATAGTATTACCATATTTATCGGCTGCTACTTGCACTTCAATATGTCGCGGATTTAGAATGTATTTTTCAATAAAAATATCTCCATCGCCAAAAGCCGAAAGTGCTTCCCTTTGAGCAGAATTGATTGCTTCTTCTAATTCTGAAGTATTATTTACAACTCGCATTCCTTTGCCACCGCCACCTGCAGATGCTTTTACAA
>JBEICW010000194.1:0-6121 GCA_040383785.1 Ignavibacteria bacterium
AAATTTATTTACTGGATTTAAACCTACATTGATATATGAACCAACAACTTTAATATCTGAATTATTTTGATATTTTAAGAATGAAGGTGCTAAGTTAGTTCTTGGAGAAATTACACCTTTTGCTGCTAAATCATAATCTAATGCAGCAGTAAAGTTTCTAATTACTGAACCTGGGCAACCTGCACCACCTACAGTAATTACTACTTGATATTCTCCACCTTCCCATAAAGTTATATTACCGTTATTTCCTGGTGAATATCTATTTCCATCTCCATCAACAAAACCTGTACTATTTGTAGGAGTAAAAGTACCACCGGCAGGTATTGCTGGCGAAATATTAGTTGTTGTACTATTTGTACCTGGTTCCAACGCTGTCCATACAATATTTGTAGAAGGCAATGGACCTCTGATATGCATTTGTACAGTTGTTCCTACTGGTGCTCCACCAATAAATGTTAAACTTGGTTTAGGGAAATTAATTAATGGACCTGAACCATTTCTTTGTCTTTGTGTACCATTATATGGTTCTTTAGCATAAATAACCATATCGTCAGTAGGGAATGATTGAGGTGCATCTGGAACTATATCCATATCATAGTCTTCTACTTCACCATAAAATATTGAATAACCAAATTGTAATTGGTAGTTATAACCATTTGCACAAGGGTCAGAACCATTGTTTACAGCGTAAGAAGTCATTACTCTAATTCTTGAACCTGTAATTGGTTGTAATGTACAGCCAATATTAACACCTGTAAAGAATACACTTCTATGGTCTTTCATAGCCCACCAAACTGTATAATCATACATAGTTGTGTGAGAAGAATATAAAGAACCTCTATATTCATTTTGTCCACCAACTACATCCAAAAAGTCACCATCGCCATTTAGATCCATAAATAAACGGGTGTAAGTATAATAGTACCCCATTACGTCAACTCTAAATCTATAAGTTGAACCAATTTTCATACCTACAATAGGGTTTTTTGTATATTTGTATTGTTCTGCTCCACTTCCTGCACCTGGTGCTGAGTTTGTTTCCATTGCATACCAGTTGCTAAATGCAGCTGGTCTTGTAGTTGGTCTTGCATATTCTGTTACAGGAGCTGATGAAGAAGATGCGTCCGTTTCCATTGCAAATCTTGCAATGTGTGCATAATAGTTATCATACCAATAATTTGTACCAGTAGTGAAACTACTCGTACAGTATGGTTGTGCTAAAGTTGAAGCACTAGGCATTATAACAAACGATGCTACTAACATAAGAAGCAATTTTGTTATATTTTTTTGTATAATATTTTTCATATATACATTCCTTTTATAATAATGTTAATTAAAATTTTAAAACTTTTTTATATTTCGCACTTACCTACAATACTAATAACCAAAATATTTACTAAAAGTTACAAACACTAAAAATATTTTTTTAATTTATTAAAAAATACCAAAAATATTTATAATTTAGGTGTAATCATAAACTTTTTTTTAATTTGCATAATATACAATTATTAAAATAATAAATAATTTTATCAATAAAAATAATTTATTATGTTTTCCACATTTTTTTTAAAAAAATATGAATATTATCAAAATAGGTGGAAGTAAAATTCTAACATCTAAAGAGTTATATAATTTAATATTAATCTTAAATAATGTTGATGAAAAACATTTCTATATTGTGTCTGCATTTGGAAAAACTACTTCAATTTTAAATAAATCTTTAGAATTAGCCAAAATAAAGAATAATTCTTATAAGCAAATCTTAAACCATATTTTTCACTTTCATTTAAATTTATTAAACAATGAAAGTTTTATATTTGATAAAAACAATACTAGTTTTATCAAATTTCATGATAATTTTGTAAATATTTTAAAAGATATTGAACTAAAATTGAATGCAATTTATACTTTGGGTAATTATTCAAATAAAACCAAAGATAAAATATTATCCTATGGAGAAATTATTGCTTTTGAAGTTTTATCATTTGCTTTACAAATTTACAATATAGAAAAATTCACGCTCATAAACGCAACAGAATTTATTATAACTAATGAAAATTATTGTAATGCAGAAATAAATTTTGAATTAACTAAACAAAAATTATTAAAATTAATTGAAAATCAAAATTCAAATAATCAATATTTATATATTACACAGGGATTTATTGGTAATTCTATAAATGGTAATATTACTACTATGGGTTACGAAAGTTCAAATTTAACTGCTGTTGTTATTGCAAATATATTTGAAACGAATTCTATTACTATTGTATCAGATACATTTGGAATTTTAAATTCCGATCCACGATTTTTTGATAATAATCTAACAATTAAGCATTTAAATTATAAAGATGCTGAAATTTTGTCATTACTTGGTGTAAAGTTATTATACCAAAAAATGATAAATTTTGCAATTTTAAATAATATCACTTTATATTATAAATCACTTTATAGTTACGATAATTTTTATGACACTATTATAGATACAAATTCCTCTATTCTAAATTCTTCTGTATATTTATGTGATGTAAAATATAAAAAATTTGATTTAAATGGATTGGATATAAACAATTTATTTAATAATACAAAATTAGAAAATTCTGATTATATTTTCTCAAACTCACTTTATACAAACAAAGTTTTATTATCAGAAAATTTTATACCCTTAATTAAAATTAGTATATTTAATTTTAAATTAAATAATTTTGAAAAATTTTATTCAAAGTACTCATTTATCATAGATAATATTATTACAGATAATTCAATCAACACTATATTCATATTTTTTGATAAGATTAAAATGAAAGAATTTTGTGACGAGAATCTGGATTATAAAAATTTTGAGAAAGAGTTATTTTCTGAAATTAAATTATACTTATAATATAATCAATTATACAAAAAAAAGAGAGTGGCTGCTAATTGCAACCACTCTCTTAATTTTATAGACTTATTTGTCAGTAAGTTAATTTTGTTTAACTTAAATTATCAATTATTTTATATTTAATTTTTAAAATTATTTAATTATATTGATAGTTCTTGTTAATCTTACTTCACCTACTTTAACAACTACAGTGTAAGAACCTGAAGCTAAACCTACTGTATTTAAGTTTACTGTATTTGATCCTGCTATTCCATTAAATGATTGTGTATTTAATTGAACACCATTTACATCATACATCATAACTTCTACTGCATTGTTTTGGCTTAAGTTTAAGAATAAACTGCTTTCGTTAGCTGCTGGGTTTGGACTTGGGTTACCCAATTCAATCATACCTGCTTCACTTGTTAAGCTTACTATTCTTTCTTCGCTATAGTTACTTGAACCGTCTTTATCTAATGTTTTTAATCTGTAAGCATAAGTATTACCTAATTTTACTGAATTATCCATTACTGGACCATAGTATTTAGCTGTGTTTGAGAAACCGGCTGCTTCTTTGTTCGCTATTACTGCGAATGCTCCCACGCCTGCTCCACTTACATTTGCTTTTTCTACTTCAAACATTGATGAATTTACTTCTGATGCTGTTTCCCAAGTGATTGCTACATTGTTGGCTATTTGTTTAGCTTCGAATGATGTCAATTCTACTGGAATTACTACTGAACCATTTGATTCGAAGAATGATATCACACCTCTTATCAATATTCCAATATTGCTGATATGTCTCCAATCTGCACCTACATAAATTGCGTTAGTTTCTAATGTTGTAGATACTACTGCACTGATGTCTGTTGTTTGTCCTGCTTTGTTATATCTGATACCTGCTGATGCTAAACCTGGTAATTGGATAGTTCTATTGTTTTCTACATAAGAATTTCTCTCTTTAATTACTGCCGGCATTGATTTTACATCACCTGGATAAGTTGTTGTTGTGTTCGGATTAATTGGTTGTGCAATTGTAAATGTATAAGATTTAGCTAATTGATCACCTACCATTAAACCATTATCATAATCTGTACCGTTACCATTAGGGTTGTTGTTTAACCATTCTGTTCTTAATACATTTCTTGCAAATAATGGATAGTTAGTATTAGTATTTCTTGCTAATTCTTCTGATACTGCTACAAAGTTACGTTTTTTGCTTACTGTACCTAAAGACATATATTTTTCGATATCTTCTGTTTGTGTTCTTGTGATTTGTGAGCCATTACCGTCTGAATAGAACATAAATGCATATTCACCATAATTTACTGCTCTTGGTTCCCAAGAATTTCTATCAAATACATCAAAATCATATACTGGTGCATTTAAGTTTTTCAAGTTTAATTTGTAATTAACACTATTCAAACCTTGAATTGCATAGCTATAATTTAATTTTGCCATCATATCATTAGGTGTTGTTGTTGCTGATTCTACGTCTGCTGACAAACTTTGACCACTTACGATGATTTCTCTGTTTGTTTTTCTTAAATAGAATCTTACATCTTTAGTTACTATATTATTGGCATTTTGTTGGTCTGCTTCTACTGACATCTCTATTCTATAGATTGGAGTTACGTTAGCTCTCATTTCTGTAAATGTTGATGGTGCTGAATAACCTTGACCTGTTAATTCAAAATATGTTTGTGGGGTAAAGTCATCACTATCGCCGTCTGCTAATTTAAAGTCTGCCATTACTGTTTCGCTTGATGCTAAAGTTGATTTAACTTTTTTAGTTAACAATGGCACTGTTGGGAATGTCAAACCATCTGCATTTTGACGATAAATATTAACTGTTACTTCCATCTCTGTTTGTAATAATGAACCATTATTTCTAAGTTGGCCTACTACTGCAATTGGAGCTTTTGTCATGATATATTGTGCATCTGAGAATGTTCCTGTTGATGCTTGGTAAACTCTTGGTTCTGCTATGCTTAACATTTCTACATCACTCAAGTTTGTTCTACCTGCAAATTCTACTGCTCCGATATCATATCTTTGGCCTGCGACTCCTCTTGATACATTTGTTATATCACTTGTTACATAAGATAATTTATCACCTCTGTTATTCAAGATTGAACCCAATGGAGTTGGATTTGATTTAACTGTATAAGTAAATGGTGCTAAGCCTGATTTTACCATGTCGTTAGTAAAGTTACCTACGATTGAATTTAAATCTTGTGCGTAAGCAGCATTCCATTGTTCTAATGTTAAATACTCGTTAAAGCTACCTGCTCCTAAAATTGTTTGAGTTGCGTTAGTTTCTACGTGTCTTACTAATGAAATGTTTGATGTTAATGGATTATTTACTCCTGTAAAGTAAGCATTTCTATCAAATGTTGTTCCACCTGTCATGTTTGGTCTGATACCTTGGTATAATACTGCTGTTCCTGTCAAAGCTGTTGCATTATTGATGTTTTGATCTAATACTGCAATTGCATTATTTCTAAACGTTGTGTTTGTACCTGATTGTAAACCAATACCTACTAATGCACCATTTGTGCTAATTTGTGGGTTAGAACCTGATTCCATAATTACTGTATTGTTAACTACTTTATCATTTCTTGTGAAGTAAGTTCCTTCTCTTGGAGTTAATAAGTTCATACCATTATAAACTGTTGGATTAGCTCTTTCAGTATATAAATGAATACCTGCTCTAACGCCCGATGCACTTGTTGTATTAATACCCCAAACTACGTTATTCATTATAGATACGTTTTCTGCTACGTTAGGGAATGATGTAATGTTATTACCTGTTCCAAAAGTTGCTCTTACTTGTTCTACTCGAATACCTGTTGCATTTATACTTGAATTTACATTATTGATTTCATTACCATCAATAGCCATATCAATTGAATTGTAACCTTTAACTGTAGTTGAACCATTACCACCTAACATAATACCTGCGGCATCACTTCTGTTGCTACCTGTACCTGATACAGTGTGAATTCTATTACCTTTAACGCTTGATTTTTCTTCGTTACCTAATAAAATACCTGCTCTTGTTACATCATAAATTAAGTTATTTTGGTATTTGTTGTTGTTGTTATAATATCTTCTAAAGACTGCTGCATCTGCATCAAATAATGGTCCTGCACCTAAAGATACGATACCATAACCAAATTTAGTAATTTCGTTACCTTCGATTACGTTGTTTCTGTTATTGATTGTATCTAAGCCTAATTGTGCTTGTTCTACCAACGG
>JBEICW010000195.1:0-6120 GCA_040383785.1 Ignavibacteria bacterium
AAACTACCCAATGACCAAAAAGTTATGTTACGCAATTGGGCATCGTTAGCTATAAATACAAAAAAGCCATATATTGCTCCATTCATTGCATTTACTGCAATTCCTGCCAGAAGTAATATAGAAATATTGGTCATTCCAGAGCGAGATGCCAATTTGTATGCGATAATTGTAGAAATAATTCCACCAATAAAAGCAGCAATTGGCTGGATATATAGTGAGAAGTCTTGTGGTAAATTGGGCAGTATTATCGACCCTAATACGATAAAAACAACTGCCCCAAGTGCCGCACCGGTAGAAACTCCAATCAGAGCCGGGTCTGCAAGTGGATTTCGAAAAAGTCCTTGCATTGCAGCACCAGTAATTGACAAACTCGCACCAATAATAAATGATAATATTATCCTTGGCAATCTAATTTCATTAATCACCATTATATTCATTTCATTAGTCTTATCAATGTTGCCACTAATATAAGATTGTATCGCACCAAAAATATCTTTTTGACTTAATTCTACAGAACCAGTAACTAACGACCAATATAATGATGCAACAAATAATACGATTAAACATAAAAAAACAATGAGGAGTTTTGTTTTCTCCCCATTAATTTTATCGTTATAATCTTTCAATATATTGTTTGATATTTTGCTTTTGTCGGACAATTTCTGATTCTTTTATTATTTCTTTTTTACTTTTGAAAATGCTTTTACTGTTTCGCTTAATGATTCGCAAAATCTTGGACCAAATCCTAAAAAGGCAATATCATCTAATACCAAAATATTATTTGATTTTACAGCAGGAGTGGCACTCAAACCTGGTATATTTTTCAAAGCATCTAATCCACCAGCACTTTCTAATCCAGATTTGGTAACGATAATTACGTCTGGTTGTGAAGTTAGAAAAAATTCGCTTGTTACTGTTTTCCAACCATCTAATTCACTTGCAACATTATTTCCACCAGCTATGCTAATCATTCCATCGGCTGGGGTGTTTTTCCCACCAGCATCTAATATTTTGCCATTTCTTAGATATAAAAATAGAGCATTGGGTTTTGTTGCTAATTTTTTGATATTAGATGAAATTGCTTTGTAATCTTTGTCTAAATTATTATTAATTGTTATTGCTTCTTTATCTTTTCCAATTGATTTTGCAATTAAATTAATATTTGATTTTACTTGCTCAAAAGTAAAAACAGCTGGTAATTTTACTACTTTTACTCCAGCTTTTTCAAATTGTGCCAAAACATCTGGAGGACCCGCATCGTAAGTTGCAATTACGTGAGTTGGCTTTAGAGACAATACACCTTCTGGTGATAATCTTCTCCAATACCCCACTTTAGGCAATTTATTTGCTTCAGCTGGATAAATACTCGAAACATCAGTTCCGACTATCATATTGCCTGCACCAATTGCGTAAATTGTTTCAGTAATTGTACCACCCAAAGTTACAATTCGAATTTGAGATTGTTGACCTTCTGCTTGTAAATTAATACTACCAAATAAGTTTAGTATTATCAAAAATACTAATGAAAGACATATGTTGATTATTTTATTAAGCATTGTATTAACTTTATTTTTTTGATTTATCATATAAAACTCAATTTTTTGATTTAGAAATTTTTGATTTTGTTATTTTTTGATTGTATAAGAATAAATTTAATTTATAGAAATTTCATTTAAAATTTTTCTCCATTCTTCCAATTCTGGACTGCCTGGTTTTCTTTTTCCAAAGAAAGTAACAACTAAATTTCCATCTTTGTCAAATAGTTCCAAAGAGGTAACTATTCCATCAGTAGTCGGCTTTTTTACAACCCAAGTTTCAGTAATATCACCAATTTTTAGGTGCATATTAAATTCAGGGTCCATTACATTTAAATATTCTTCAATCTCATTGATATTATTTACTTTTCCAGTATGGATTTGTATCATTCCGTGATTTCCAACAAATACCATTATATCTGTTTGATATTTTGCAGCTGTTTCAAGCATTAATCTTGTTTTGTCATTATCTAATTTATATGCAAATTCACCAGCAATTGTCAAAGCGTCAGTTCTATTTATTCCATATTTTGCTAAAAGTATATGAAAATCGTGCGTATCTTGTAAATTTGCCCAATCTTTTCTGAATTCTCTTTGGTCTATCTCATTTATATTTTTATAAGTTTTTATAGGATAATTTGTTAAAGTTTCTAATACTTTGTCTTGTTTGTCATCTTTATATTCTTCTATAAACTTTAGATATGCTTCTCTATTGCTTTTTTCTTGTAAATACACTTTAAAAATCGAGTCGCCTTTACCATCAAAAAACTGAATACTTTCTAATGTTCTATTATGTGCATGAGTAGTTACAGCAAAAGCAAAAGACCAAACTCTAAAGAAAATTCTCAAGTCAATGTCAGGACCTAAAACAGTTCCCATTTGGTGAACAGGATTAATTGCAACATCTAAGAATTCTCCTTTTCTCTCATGAACGCAAGATTCATTTCGAGTAAGACACATTACATAACCAAACTCTTTTAGTTTGGTTACCATTTCTTCCCAATTGCCTTTAAGTTTAATTGCATTCTCACCCAAACCAAGGGCAACTAATTGCGCTTCAGATGTAGAAAGTGCGTTTGCAGCATCTTTGATTCTTAATCTTGGATTTTCTGCTTTCATTTTCTGGTATTGCTCTTTAAGAACAGTTAAATCTATATTATTTGATAACATTTTATGACTTTAAGCTAATTATTGTTAACTAATTATTTTATAATGAAAAATTAATACTTACAAATATACGACAAACTTAGTCTTATTTTTATTTTTTATGTTTTTTGTAATTATGTGTTGTTTTTAGCAATTAATTAGTCTATAATAAACAATTTATTATCTAAATTACTATTAATTTAGAGTTTTATAAATTCAAACGAAATGTTACCCTTTGTTGTTGTACCACCAATTGGTGTATAGAAGTCCAAAAATCTTAGTTTATAAATATAACCATTAAAATCTTTGATAACGTAAATTTTATTTTCTCTTATTGTATAAAAACCAAGGTCGAAATTATATTTTTTCCAATCCCACCCGAGTACATTACTAAATTGACTAAGTAATTTTTCATTATAGGTTGATGAAGTTACGTCTTCATATTTTGTTCCGCTTGAGTCAGCATAAGCAAAACAAACATTTGGATTAAGTAATACCCCATTTATCGCATAAGGTACAAAATTAACTTCTTCAAAATACTCAGCATAGCGAGTAAAAACCAAGTCCCAAGAATAAGCTGGTGGCTCTGTATTAGTTATACTTCCGCCATCTTTGAAAGTGAAAGTAACTCTATGATATTTTTTATCAATTGGAACTTTAAATTCTGTGTAATTAGCTCCATTTGAATTAGCATTACCAAACTTTATATAATAAAATTCACTATCTCTTTTTATGATTTGTAATTTTCGGTAACCCAAATTTCTGCCAACTTTGTCTATACCCAAATTTACAATATATATGTGTCCATTTGACTCTACATTATTTGGATGACTGGCATTACCTTTCCACCATTTACCAATTGCACCAGAATCTATAGGCATAGATAAGTTATCGTATCTCCAAGTTAATTTACCAGCTGCAGAGTTAGTAAAAGTAGTATCAAAATTAGCAATACCCAAATCAAATACTCCACCTATAATAGCAGGATTTAAAGTTATATAACTTGAAGTATCATTTGTTTCGAAAGCCAAATCCCAATCATTAATTTGATTAGTGCTAACTACTTTATTGTTTTTAAGATTATAATAAATAATTGTATTATAATCTTCACCAATATTCGCAATACCTGTGATAGCACTTCCTCTATCATAAGGTTTTATTGGAATATCCTCTTGAAAGCATGAAGTTAGCATTACATTTAAGTAAATTGTAAAAATTACTAATTTAATTAATTTAAAATTATTTTTAATTGTTATATTCATATTTATTTTAATTTAAATTTACACGAATAGAAGTAAAGATTGTTCTACCAACTGCAGATGGAAATTGATTACCTCCAACCGAGTGAATTCCACCCGTAGATACTACATTACTTGTAAGATTGGTAACATCTAATAAATTTTTTGCACCAATTGTAAAATTTAAAACATCATCTAAAAACATTTTTGATAATGTTATATCTAAAGTGTGAAAACCACTTATTTCAAATCTTTGTAATGTATTATCTTCAGTTAATTGTAAACTGGGCAATTTACCAGTATATTTATAGAAGCCAGATAATTTCATTCCTAAATCTTTTATATCATACATTACATTTGCTTGAATTTCTGTGCTATAAAGCATATCAGGCGACTGAATAGTATCATTAATCATATTTTGGCGACCAATGTAACTCATACCCACTTTAGAAGTAACATCCTCAGTAATACAATGAACTGAAAATTCTCCACCTTGTGATTTGAACTCACCAATATTCACATATGAATATAATGTATTATCTATAAATGCTAATGAAATTTGATTTTGAATATCATTATAAAATACCTTAGGTTCAAACTTTACAATAGCATTATCTGTAGTTAATGAATATTCTAAATTTGCTCCATAAGTATCAGAGGTTTCGGCAATAAGATTTGCATTTCCTTTTATATTATGATTTACATCTACAAAAAATAAATATAATTCTTTGAGTGATGGAGCTCTAAATCCTTTTGCGTAATTAGCTCTAAAAACTAAATTCTCATCAATATTTGCTTTAAAATTTAATGATGGTACAATAGGTGCATCATAATTAGTATTATAAGTATATCTGATTGACGGTTGAATTAATATATCTTTGGTGAGATTATATTGAATACTAAAAAATCCTGCATAATCACCTAAGTTTGTTAATTCAGAACTACCATCTGGATTTAATATTCTTTCGCCACTTACATATTCATAATTCAAATCATACCCTAATTGATAACTAATTGTATTATTTTCTATATTTTCTTTTAAAGACTTATCGGAAGAAAAAGTTCCTCGTGCCATAAATGCACCAATAAAGGTAGTATCGTTATCACCTGGAATAGTTGACTCGTTCTCAGAAAGTGTAATCAAATCTTTGGAAAAAGTATTTTTTAGTCTTTCAAATGTATTAAAACTAAAAATCATATCAAGGTATTTTTCGTTATATACTTTACCTTTTATATATAGTGAATTTGTAGTTCTATAAGTTGTATAATAATCATCAAACGCTGTTTCAAAGTAAGGTTGGCGAGGTGCTCCTTTATTTTGTATTATTTCTTGAAATCCACGTAATGCATATTTAAAATCCCAATTTTTTAAGTTATAACCCAAATTCAAATCTCCAAAATATTGCTCTTTAGGTTTCCATAATAAATTACGTCTATTTTCATCAATTGGGTCAAATCCATCAAAAAAGTTTCTTCCGAAATTACCAGATAAATTTAAAGTTTCATCAATTTTAGATGAATAGTTTCCATCAAAATTATAGTTGCCAGATGATTCTATAAATGAATTAAAATTAAAATTTGTTTTTTGATTTAGATTGTTTTTAGTTATTATATTTATAACTCCGCCAAGTGCATCAGTTCCATAAACGGTAGATAATGGACCCTCTATAATCTCAATTTTTTCTACGTTGTTCATATTCATTTGGCTAATATCTATATTTCCACCAACTCTACCAATTACAGGAACTCCATCAACAAGTATTTTGACATTTTGACCACTAACACCTCTAATGCTCATACTCGAACCCAAGACGTTATCTTGACCAATTCTAACATTAAGTTCATTAGTCATTATGTCGCGTAAATTTACTGCTCCTTGAGCTTCAATTCTTTCTTGTGTAATGACCTTTACTGAAAAAGGACTTTCTTGTGCAGTAGTTGGAATAAACTGTCCCGTAGTTACTACTTCTTCTGAATAAATTATTTTTTTAATTAGCTTTATAGTTTTTGTAGTTGCTGTAATTGTATCATTTGTTCTATAAAAACCAACACAGCTAACAGTGCAATGAATTGGGTATTTTTCATATTTTTTTTCAATTTCAAAATCACCGTTTTCATTTGTTTTTATTAATATTGGATTTTTACTTAAATTTATCTCATCATTAATAACAAATAATTTTACAGTAGCATTTTTTACAGGC
>JBEICW010000196.1:0-6071 GCA_040383785.1 Ignavibacteria bacterium
ACCATCATTATCTGTAAAGTAATGTCTTGCAACACCTATTGCATATTTTTTATTTCTAAAATCGTGATATTCATTTACTGAAAATTCTTTTGTATTTTTTTTTGCTAATTCAGAAATAAATTTATCCATTTTATCTATACGACCACCTTCTGCGAATTTATTAGAATCTCCTTGTGTTTCAAAATCAATATTAAGAGCATCTCCTAATTTTGTATCAAATTTAGAAAAACTACCATCATTATCTGTAAAGTAATGTCTTGCAACACCTATTTCATATTTTTTATTTCTAAAATCGTGATATTCATTTACAGAAAATTCTTTTTTATTTCTCTCTGATAAATTAGAAACAAATTTTTTCATTTTAGCATCTACCGAACCTCCTCTTGCATACTCGTATGATTCATCCTCAAATTGAGTTCGAGAAACTTTTGGATATTTTGAAGAACCACTTTTAAGGAAGTTACCATCCTTAATAAACTTTTGCTTAATAACTCTACCATCGGTAGTTTTAATACTTCTAATTTCAGACTTTGTTAAATAATTGTCATTATCAGAAGATACTCTACGACCTTGAATTGGTTTTTTAGAGATAGCATTACCATCTCTTAATTTATCTCTACCAATCGTTTTTCCTAATGTAGTAGTAATTTTCTCAATTCTACTTTTTGGTATATAACCACCTGTTCTATTATTCATACTTTTTGTTTTTTATTTTTAATTAAGCAAGTTCCATTAAACTCATTAAATCTTTTGTGGTTTCTAAAAGACTTTTTAAATATTCCATATCTTTTGAATCGCCACCTGTCATTTCTAAAATATCAATCAAATCCTGCGTTGCATCTAATTTTTCCTGTAAAAATTCCAAGTCATTTTTAGGTTTTGATTCTGTAACCTCTACCTTTTCAATAACTTCTTTTTTAGGTATATTTCTCTTTTTAGGTTCAACAAAGATAACATCTTCTGTAATATTTTCAACAACCTTTGGTTTATCTTCTATTTTAGCAGGTTTTTGTTTATCCTCCTTAAATGTTGTTAAAACTTGATTAGGGTCATTAGTATTAATATACTGCGAGTGAGCATCTGCATATTCATCAACTCTTTCTAAAACAGTAGGTGCAAGATTTTTTCTTTCTTCGTATTCTTTTGAGAATTTAGCAAACATTTCCATCGCTTTCGATTGTATTGTTTGTTTTTCTTCTCTTTTCTTTTGAATCTCATTATTTAAAGAATCTTGTGCTGACTGAATATTATCTGCTTCAATACCTAAAATAGCAAGTCTTTGTTTGAATCTGTTAAATTCTTTAAAAGCAAGTCTAAAAGTAGTAGCAGAACCAATAATACCACCTCCATAAGAATTAAAACGAAGTTTTGTTCCACCATTTTTGGCAGTATATTCTTTTTCTAATCTTCTTAATTCATTATTTATTAAAGAATATTTTTCATCTAATTCTTTTTCTTTTTCTTCTAATTCTTTATACCTTTCGTCTGCGTTTATTACTGACCAATCAAAACCAAGTTCTCTTTTTAATAATGATTGTTTTTCATTTATTTCTTGTGTTTCAGAACCAATTTTGTATTGCTCATTCCTTAATTCTTGAATTTTTTTATCAATAGATGATAATTCTTCACTTGAAACATATACACCCTCATAATAATTAGGATAGTTTTGACTTATAAAAGCATTTATGTTATTAACAAACTCTGAACTGTTGTTTTTGTTAAACCAACTTTCTTTATTGGTAATCCAATTTTCAATTTTATTAACCAAAACATCATCTGTTGCATTAGAAAAATCTTCTACAACATATTTATTTTCGGGGTCTGTTACAAAATCATATTCTCCTTTTTTAGCATCAGCCATACCTTTTTCATAGTTCGCTTTTGCTTTTTTAAGTTCTTCTGCATATTTAGGAGCAAAATCTTCATCCTCTTGAAGTTTCTCTAATAATTCAGATTTAGTTTGAACAAATTTTTCTTCAATATCTTTTGTTTTTTCAGCAATCTTTTGAACCAACTTTTGTTTAGATTCATTCTTTCTGTAAGCATCAATAACTGTAATCAATGCTCTTGATGGTTCACGGAAACTGATTAAATTATTATATTCTTGACCTGCTCTTCTTAAAGTATTGTTTAATCTGCTTTCCAACATAAGAATTGTATCTTCAATATCTTTTGTTTCGTTTTCCATCCACATATCAGTTCTTGCCTGTGGGTCTGTTATTAATGTTTCTTTAAGTTGTTTTGGGTCAAAATCAGATAAATCTAATTCTCCTTTTCTTCCCTCTCTATCCCAAATTTCTTTGATACGAAGAGTTTTCTCTTGTAATAACTGAAATATAACAGGGTCAGCAGAGTTCTCTACCATAGGGTAAACAATTCTCACATTAGCAAATCTATTACCTTGTCTGTGAATACGACCACTAATCTGTTCGTTATCGGTAGGATTCCAATCAAATGATGCAAGGAATAAAGATGAAGCATTATTTTGTAAATCGACACCTGTTGATATTGTTGAAGAACCAATCAAAACCGTGCTTTCGCCCGATAAAAATTTATTTTTCTCTCTCTCTTTATCTTGAATAGACATTCCTGTTCCTTTAACTATCGAAACTTCACTTTCAGAATATCCAAGTTCTTTAACAAGATATTTTTTTATTTTATCAAAACCTCCCTCTGTCCATTTTTTATTTACATAAACACCATTTTGAAGAATTTTAGATTGAGGATGAACACCTAAATTCATATAAATCACACTACCCGACCTTTTCAAACCATTATTTAATTCATAATCTCTAACTGATTTTATTGAATTTACAATGTATAAAAGTTTTGGAGATGTTTCTACATACTCTTTGTATGTAGGTTCAATAGAAGTTTTTTTCTTACAAGAGAATAAGTATGGACTTAAAGTAACCTGCTTAATCATAGAAAGACCTTTTAGTATTCTGAATTTAGCCTTTTCTTCTCTTGATAAATCTTCTTCATTAACAGAATTTTTTTTATCTTTTTCTATAATTTTAAGTATAATTGATTCAAGATTTTTTCTGTCCTCTTCTTGTAAAGGAAGAGTTATTTCGTTGTATTTCTTTTTTTGGACTTCCATCCCATCTTGTGAATCCAAAATGTTAATCAAATCTTCATCACTTTTTTCTTCAATATCAAATTCTTCATCAACGGAATCACAAATCTCCTCCATCGTTAAAGCACCTCTTATGTAACCTTTAATCAATCCAAAATATTCATCTTGTATTGAGTTTGGTAACATTGTCATTTCACGACCTTTCGATACAGATGGATACATTATTTTGTTAGGTCTTTTAATATTCGCATCATCTCCATTTTTATAATCCATTATAGAGTATATCAATGTTCGTAGTTGAGGAGTATTATTGTAACCAACTAAAACTTCATCTTTTTCGATAGTTTGTGAAGCAGTAAAACGAATTTCGTATGCAATACGCATAAATGAATCAAAGAAATCTTCAATATGCTTATACCCTGCTTTAATAAGTTTTTCATAGTTGGTTAAAGCCAACATAGAATAAACTTCTATTGGACTATTTGTAAAAGGAGTTGCAGTTAAATGAATAACACCACGATTTTTATTTTTAATTTGAACATATCTTGAAACTAAATAAGATGACAATGCCCTATTAGATGGACTTGATGACATCTTCATCGTGTATTTCTTTTTCTCTCTATCAACCAAACCACTATCTTTAAATGTTGGTGGATTGAATTTAGGCTTACCTTTTACAGATACAAATACTTTTTTGAAATTGTGAGATTCATCAAACACGGCATAATCAATACCTAATTCTTCAAGATATATTTTATTATCTCCAACACCACCATAAATCTTTATTTCTAATTCATCAGCAAAATTATTTGATTTACCATAAAATCTCAATTTGTTTAAATCATCGCCTTGTGTTAATTCATTATACATTCTACCAAAGAATGAATCATTAGAGTTAATTGTTTCTCTTTCATCTATTGATAATTCTTCAACACCTAATCTTTCTAAACCCTCGAAAGTAGTTACAAAAATAGTTTTGTCAGAAATAGGTTTTAATTTACCTAATTTATAATAAAGACTATTTACATATTCTGTTACAGACCTTTTCCACCAAGAAAAAATAGGTTGAGCCTTTTTCTTTGCTTTTGCTTGTGTTGAAGCATAGTAATTATATGAAGTAATAACATCTGATAATTCAAAATTACCATATCTATCTTCAATTTCAGCATTTATTTTAGAATCGTTAAATTCATAATCCTTTGCTATTTTACTCAAATAAATTAACAAATCTTCTGCATTTGCTATTTCTAACTTTTCTTTATCAGTATATTCTTTTAAGTTAAAAACAGTTTCTTTATTTAAGTTAAATAAACCAACAACATTTACATTTGGTAAAATACCTTTTAATTTAAAAGTATCGGAAGTTATTTTAGATTTAGATTTCGTTTTACTAAATTCATTTGCATCTTTTTCTTGTGCAAAAACTTTTGTTAAAACCTGTGAATTTTCAGTATAAGTAACTGTATATTCAGTTATCTGCAAACCTGCAATTTCTCCTTTCCATTTTTCATAAGTAGCATTAGGAACTACTAATAATGCTTTTTTAGAAATGTTATTATCAAAAGCATAAGACATATTTAAAATTGAAGATGCAGTTTTACCTACACCAACTCCGTATGCTAATAACCCACTACCTGCATCTTTTATAAATTGAACAGATTGAATTTGTGGTTCGTTAGGTATAAAATCAGAATCTTTTTTCCATACTTTACCACAACTTAAAGCGATAGGAATTTTGTATTTTTTAGGCTCTACAAAGTTGTTGTATTTTGCGTTCCAAACATATTCTAATCTTTTTTTACATCTTTCGTTTAAAGCAGTAGTTAAAAACTTATCAAATAGTATTTGACCCTCCGTTTGAGCATTTTGTTTTATGTTAATACTCTCTCTATCATCAGAAAGTGGTAATGAATCTACATAATAATCAATAACACTTTTTGAATTTGATAATTTAAAATCAGATGGCTCTACTTCATTTTCATCTCTAATCCAAGTTTTAAAAGCATTTGATAAACTTGTGCTATATGCTATTTTGTTAAAAGTTTCAAAATCTTCGGGAGTAACTTCAAATTCAAGTCTGTCTTTTGCGAAAAATGAATTTGGAGAAATGAATATTTTGTTTTTAACATCACTTGTTATTATAGCATAAGGATTTCTTACTTTTTCAAGTTCTGAAACTTGTCTTAAAAACTGACCCTCTGTTATATGTCTTTTATATTCTTCTGAATTTTGAGAGCAACGACTTATTTTCTCCTGTATGTTACCACTTAAATATTGCCACTTATAAACCCAATTAATTGAACCATTAATTATGTCAAGCATAATTAAACCTTGTTCAACTAAATCTTCTTTTGAGTAGGTTAATTTTTTAACATAATTTTCTTGTGGTAAATCGGGATTACACATTACATAAGCATCAAGTTCTGCTTCTGTAACAAACATTTTTCTGCTTTCAATATCTCTTTTTATTGAGTTTATTTTTTCTAACTCATCAATAGGAAGCATAAAAACAGAATTTACTCTATATTTTGATAATAATGTTTCAGTTTCTTTGTTTAAATTATCCTCCAAAGCACGAATATCTCTATCAATATCATTCCCATCTTGAACAGATACGATTTTCATAAACTTATGCAAAAACTCGATAGGAGAATAAACATCACTATCAGTTTTTCCACCATCAGCAAAAGTTACCTTACTATTTTTTGATAAGTTCGATTTTACTTTATTAGCAAAAACTTCTTGAATGATATTAGACTTAAAGTTTGTCATAATCTATTATTTAATTATTTATACATTTGGAGTTGATAATTCATTTTCAACCATTGCCAATGCAGTATCTACATTTGGCACGTTTTGTTTTAAAATATGCTCTTTTACTCTTTTAAAAATTCTATTGAAACCATTTTCTGTCAATGAAAAACTTGAAACGTATGGTAATTTGGTTTCTTGAATTGAGATTGTAATTAAATCATCTAAATCTTTTTCTGTA
>JBEICW010000197.1:0-6048 GCA_040383785.1 Ignavibacteria bacterium
TTATACTTAAAGAAAATGAATGTTATTATTATTAATAATATATTTGTAATTGGCAGCCAGTCTTTTTGGGCCGTATAAATTGTGATTTTGTTGTTGGATGGAACTTTATAACTTAACGCAGCTTTGGTTTGAGGTTCTAATTCTATCAATGAATTACCCAATGGAGATATAACACCAGAAATACCTGAGTTTCCGCATCTTACCAAAAATCTTTTATTTTCTATTGCTCTTGCAGCAGCTATTAAATAATGTTGTCTTGGACCTGGCGTTCCATCATACCAAGCATCATTTGTTATAACTACAAATATGTCCGCTCCCAATGATGCAAAGTTACTTACAAATCTAGGATAAATTGACTCAATACAAATAATTGGAGCAATTTTAGAATTTTTGCCATTATTTTCAAATTTTAAAGCAATTTGCTTAGTTCCTTTTCCCCAACTTGAAATTCCTACTCCCCACTCAAACCATTGTTTTGCAAATGAAAACATTTCTACATGAGGTAGTCTTTCTGCAAAAGGAGTTAACTTAGATTTGTGATAGATATTTTTGCTAAAATCTTTTAAACTAATTATTCCATTCGTTAAATTATCAAAATCAATTTCATTGATTAAATATGCAGAATTATACGACTCATAGTATAAATTATCTACAAATGGTTTTGCAGTTACAGTTCTTTCTTCATTTGACTTAAATAATTTTATATCTGTATAGCCAGTCAATAAACTATATTTTTTATCTATTATATCATTATAAATAAATCCTAAATTTTTTTCAGCATTTACTTCCATATTTATAAATGGAATTGCTGTTTCGCTCCAAATAAATATATCAATTTTTTCATTTTTTGCTATTAAATAATTTCTTAATGAATCTTGTAGTTTTATATGTGTTAAAATTTGCTCACTACCTTTTCCAGACCATTTTTCCCAAGGATTTATACTTGGCTGTATAATTCCAAAATTAATAAATTTATTATTTAAAATATTCTTTTCTTTATTAACTTTTAATGTTTCATCAATTATATTATTATATTCATTTTTTTGATATTGTGAATATAAAATTGGAAGTATTAAAAGTAGAATTAAAGTTATAGTTTGTATTTTAAAAGTAGTAAATAATTGTTTTAGCTTATCGCTTAACTTTAAAACATTATTTTTTTCTATTTCAATAAATCTATTTATCAAATCAAATATTATTACATTCACCATCAAAATCACAAAACTCGCTCCCCAAATGCCTGTAATATCTATAAATTGAATCCAGTTTGTATTTGTAATTTGAGTATAACCAACTGTTAGCCAAGGATAACTAAGTTCAGTTTCACCATGCAACCACTCAAAAACTACCCATATAAATGGAAATAAATAAAGATAACTAATATTTGGTTTACTATTTTCATTTATATTATTTTTTGTGAGTTGTTTGACTAAAATTTGATAAATTTTGATAGGAAACATAAAAAAGAAGGGATGAAAAATGCTTAATAAAATTGCGGACATCAATAAATATGGATCAGTTTGCTCTTGAAATGAACCAATCCACCAATTTGCTCCTACGTGATAAACAAAAAATGTAAGGTATAAAGGTAAAAAATAACCTTTATTTTTCATTTTATTTTTAAAATTTGAAGAATTATCATCTACAGAATTATTTTTTAATGTTGTAAAGTTTAAAGTATTATTATGAAGGAGAAATAAAAGAGGCAAAAAGGCAATAAATACTAAATTATTAAAAATCAATGGTGGAAAAGCTAAACTAAGTAATAAACCTGTAAGTACAACAAAGTATCTGTTTTTCATAATGCTATCAATAATGTTTACAATTTAAGTTTAAATTACTTAGTAATAAAAAAACAACTCTAAATATTAATACCAAATAATTCAAACTAATCTGAATTAATTATGTGTAGTTTTTTCTAAGGTACTATTAGTATTATTTGATTCTTGGTTGTCAATTTTTTCGTAATCGTAAATATACCAATAATTTTCTATTTTATTAAGATAATATCTATAATTTTTGGTATAATTGATTTGCAAACTTATATTATGCTTTTCAGTACCGATTGTATCAATCATATTTTTAGTTAATTCTTGATTTTTTATTACTCTACATAATCTTTGAATTTCGTCACTTAATTCGATTTTATCAGCTGCCAACAGAAAACTGCCATCATTAGACAAAAAATCCAACATAGCATAATAGTTATTATTATCTGCTTCTAATTTAAAGGCATTTAATGAGCCAATACTTTGAATTTTATCAGTTACTAAAGTTTTTTTCTCAGATAATACTTTTGTATTACCACCAATTCTAATTATTTCGCAGGAATTTAAAATAATTGCAACTGAAATTGCACTTACTATATTGTTATAACTCATTATTTAATAAAAAATCGTTAGTTGTTTTAATTACTTTATTCAAACAAATATTATGTTCGAAATTATCTTTATTATTTCTTACATTAAATGTATGACCACATTTAGCCAAAAACTCAAATTCAGTAAGCTCTTCTAAGCCATTATCGCATCTTGCATCAAATAAAATTTTCGCTTCGTCAATTTTGACCGTTACGTCCTGCATTCCGTGAATAATGAGAACTGGCTTTTTGAAATCTATCAAATCTTCAATTAACTGATTTGGTCTAAAATTCAAATCTTTATCATCTTGATAACTATAATCCAAGTGCAAAGTTTGGTTATTCGGTTGGACTCTAAACTCCATATATCCCAATTCTTTCCAAGCTTCTTTTTGTCTTTCAGAATTACGGTTAATTTTCGATATTGACGCAAGTAACACAATCTTATTAATATCATTTCTCAATGTGGATAAAAAAACTGAAGTAGCTCCACCAAGTGAATGTCCTACCAAATAAACTTCGCCATTAAAATAATTTGTACCTTCTAATATTGTTTTGATATAGTCAATAGTTATATTTGCATCTTTGATTTGTTGAGAAATTGTATTTTTTCTAAATATCTCGGAGTCGTAAATTGAATTTTCTGCATCTATAATGCCATTGAATGAAAAATCCATATTCACTACGATAAAATTATCTGCTAATTTTTCACAAAAATATGGAATAAAACCCCAATCCTTAAAACCTTTAAACCCATGTAAAAATACTACTAAAGGATATTTTTTATCTTCAGTATTTGGCGAACGTAAATCAAAATTTATTACACGCCCTAAATCATTTTTAACTTGTAAGTTATTTAGCATTAAAGTCTTTAGAAATATTATATTATTAATTAATCAGCAATTTTAAATTCAAATTTGCTATCTGTATTACCAAAATTATTTATTACATCTAAAATAAAATTAGATATTTTGGAATAATCTACTTTTTTAATTTTCTCAAAAGTATCTTTAGGTGTATGATAATCTTCGTGTATTCCTGTAAAGAAAAATAAAACAGGTATATTTTTCAAATAAAAAGACTGGTGGTCGCTCGGACCTTTGCCGCTATTTACTAAGTTTAATTTGAATTTATACATTTCATTCAACTTTTCTAAAACTTCTTTGAAAATATTATCTGTTCCAATTCCACCTACTTGTAACTCATCTTTGTATCTACCTATCATATCTATATTTAGCATATTTACAATTTTATATTTTGTCATCATATCAGTAGTTACAAAATATTTCGACCCCAATAAACCTGATTCTTCTGCACTAAAAAATACAAACATAATACTGCGTTTTGTAGGATTATCTTTCAAATATTTTGCTAAAGTTAATAATGCTGCTGTTCCAGAGGCATTATCATCTGCACCATGATGTATTTTCCCATAAGGATTTGGATCAGCAGAATTCATAGCCCCAAGTCCCAAATGGTCATAATGTGCACCAATTACCATTACTTCATTTTTAAGTTCACTATCAGTTCCTTCCAAATACCCTACTATATTAGAAGTTTTTGTCATTTCTTTCATTAAATTCACTTTCATACTAATAGTAGTATTAGGCAAAATAAAGCTATTTGGCTTTTTAGTAGAATTTATCTTTTGCTCTATAGGTTGTAATTGTGCTGTTGAAGGAAAATACTTTGAAATGGTTGCTCTATTTGCTTGCATTGCAATTAGTTGAGGAGCATCGCCATATTCCATAAATTCAAGCGGTTTGAAAACATTTGCCGAATCACCTTGAATTTTTACAAAAATTATTGCTTTAGCTCCATGGTCTAAAGCATTTTTAATTTTATATGAATATCTACTAAATGGATTAAATTTACCAGTTCTACTTTCGCCATCTGGGGAATTTGTCAATACAATTACTGCTTTATTAGTAACATCAATACCTGCATAGTCATCATAATCTAAATCCTTGGCAGTAATACCATATCCCAAAAATGCAACTTCTCCATCAAAATTTCCATTTGCACTAAGCGAAGATGGATACCAATCTGTACCCGAAGTTAACATATTTATTCGTGGTTTAATTTTTTCGATAGGCACACCAAGCTTAGGAACTATCACATTAAAGCTCAAACTTGTAGATTCATCAAATTTATAACCTTTGCAAAAGTCAAATTCTTGTTGGTAATTTGGAGTTATTTCTTTTAGACCGATTTCTCTTAATTTATCCGATACAAATTTCTCAGATATTTTAAAACTTTCCGTTCCTGGTTTTCTACCCTGAAACTCGCTTGAGGAAAGTGTTTTTAAGTTGTCTATAAGATAGACTTCATCTAACTTTTGCGAAAAAAGCTCTTGGTTGATTAATAATATAACCACCAAGAGCTTAATTGTAAATTTAGAGAAATTGAATATTTTTGTATTGTTATATAAATTTTGCATAAATTTATCTCAAATTGAAAATTTTATAATTCTCAATTTAAGACTTAAATTCTTCAATTGCAAAAGATAAATCATATATTTTTGCACCTTTAAGATTTTGGTGCAAAATACTTGTTGCGATTGCCGAACGATAACCACCTTTGCAATGTACAATTACAGGTTTAGAAATGTCAATATTTTGCCATTCTTCACGTAAATTTGGAAGTGGGAAATTTTTAGCACCATTAATAAATGCACCATCTTTATATTCGCCAACATTTCTAACATCTACAACATTATATGCTTCTCTATTAGATTTGAATGCATCTAAATCTATCAATTCAATAGATTTATTTTTATTACCTAAAGTAGAATATGCCGTTTCAATTAATAATTCATAACCAATTTTAGCTAATTTTCTAATTAATTCTTCTCTTTCTTCTTCATTAGTTGCAACTAAATAAAATCTTTCAGTAGGTGCGACTAATGACCCTACCCAAGTTTCAAATTTCAAATCATTTGGAATATTGATTGAACCTTCAAAAAATCCTGCTTTATATTGGTCTTGGGGTCTCGAATCTATTACTAATAAACCTTTTTCATTATTTGTAAATGTATCAGCACGTTTTACTGCATTTACACTTTCCATATAATTTGGAGCACCTTTTTTATTCATATTAACATCATAACCAAAATATTTTGGAATAAATGGTTGGTCGTCTGTTAATATTTTTACAAAAGAATCTACATCATGATTTTGTAATGCGTAATTAGATTCCAATTCTTTGCCAATTGTACTTGTTAGATCAGATGATAAGTTTTTACCACATAATGACCCAGCACCGTGAGCTGGATAAACAATTACATTATGTTGCAAAGTCATGATTTTATTACGAGTAGAATGGAACATATCTCTTGCCAAATCTTCTCTACTTTGTTGGATAGCACCAACCTCATCACGTAAATCAGGACGGCCAACATCACCAACGAATAATGTATCACCGGTAAATATTGAATGTTCTTTGCCATCTTCATCAATTGCCAAAATTGAAATACTATCTGGGCTATGACCAGGTGTATGAAGTGATTTCAGAATGACATTTCCTAATTTTACTTCAGTTCCATCATCAAATGGAGTAAAATCATACTCTGCTCCTAATAATGTACTAACCAAAATTGGAGCACCAGTTAATTTTGATAATTCTAAATGTGAACTAACAAAATCAGCGTGTGGGTGAGTTTCGATAATATATTTTAATTTAGCACCCAA
>JBEICW010000198.1:0-6036 GCA_040383785.1 Ignavibacteria bacterium
AACATATACTTATCCATACGAATCAGATTGTTATTATACTTGCGAGTAAATTATGAAAATAAATTATCATTATACTAATATACTTTTACTTATCATCTCCTTTATTTTTTCATTTAATATAAATTATGCACAAAGTGTAAATGAAAAAGAGGCAACACATATCAATGGCATGTATCACCTTGATGGTAACATCAACGGAGCTTTGTTATTACCGAACAAAGAAATAATTGCTTATGGTCGTTATGGAATGCTTTTAAGAAGCAATGATCAAGGAAACTCTTGGCAACAAAAATTTATTGGTACACAAAGAGATATTTATGATATTAAATTAAAAAACAATGTACTTTATGCTGTAGGTGGAAATGGTCTATTTATGACTTCTACTGATTACGGTATTACATGGAAATTTAAAGATTTTAATAATGATATTATCTTTTTAAAGTTAGAATTTAATAATTTAAATGATAATATGCTAATTTTAAATTCAAATGGTGCTATTTATAAATCAGAAAATTTTGGAAATAACTGGGAAACAATATTCTACACAATTCAAGATAATCATAAGTTCACAGGTAATGTAAAATATTATAATAATACAATTTATAATTTTTATGATACAGGCAATATCATATACAAACATGATATTACAAACCAGTGGGATACTTTAAATATTGCAAAATATGATACAATTAATAAATTTTGCTTCGATTGTGAAATTATACAAGTTGAAGAAAATAATGATAAATTTTATATACTCACAAATTCATCTTTAATTGTATTTAATACATTAACTAATGAACTAAAAAAAATCAATTCACCAGCAGGTATATCTTATTTTACTTTTATTGATGAAAATAAAATTGGTTGTTTTGTTTCAGAATTTAAAGGTAAGTTTTTTGATTATTATGTTTTAGATTTAATTGAAGATAAATTTAACTTTATAGGAAATGAAGATAAACGTTATTTTGTTGGTAATTCTAAAATCACAAAATATTTGAAAATAGACAAGAATTTATCATTCATTTTTGGTTATGACAAATCTATTGTCAAATCTACTAATAATGGTATTGATTGGACTTTAATTTCAAATTTGAAACTTTATAATCGAGGAAGTACATTTATGAAATGGGTAGACTCTAATACTTGTTATCTGAGTTTATCAAATTATATTTATAAATCATCTGATAAAGGTGTAACATGGTTGAAAAATGAAATTGGAGAGGATTTTAGAGAAAAGTTTGGAGACAACACAATAGTTTATATGGATGAAAAAGATGAATTTATTTGTATAGTAAGACCACAATTAATACCATTTGAAACATCAGGTTTTAATGATATATTCTTTTCGTTTAATGGTGGCAAAACATTTGAATTTGTTGATAGCATACCAGGTTTACCATTACAATCTATATGTAAAAAAAATGATACTATCATTATTAGTTACACAGCTAATTCTTTTGCTCCAATTCATAAATTTACAAAATTTCATTTTTATAACACCAATAAAAAACTTTTAAATTCATTTTTTTTACCTAAAACAGAAATTGTTTCATACTATTTTATTAATGATAAATTATTATTGTTTGGTTATAAAAGTGAATATACTTTAAATAATCAAGGAATTTATAATATAACTAAAACAACTAATCAAATGAACTACAACTTAAAAACTGATAGTATAGAGTATGAAATTGAATTAAAAGAAGATAAGTATATTACCGAACTTATTAATCACAATAATAATAAATATCTAATAACTGCAGATACAGCTCAAAAATATGATTCAGTAGGCAATGTTTATTTAAGCAAATTCAGAAAAGTTTATTTAATAGAAGATGAACAGAATTTAAAATATCTATATCGAGACTCAAATTATATTCATTTTTATTTTAATGATAATTTAGTATATTTAAGAAATAGTTATTATTTTGCTACTTTGTCATATAACAACTTGTTTGATGGTATAAATAACTATCAATCTGTAGATTCTGTAAACTTTAAACAATTTTCAATCAATGGTTTTTATGATAGTGGTGATATTAAATATTTTTCTGGTAATTCACAATTTTATTTTATACATCCTATGATTTTATTCCGTTCAATTGAACCAGATTTTGTATCATCAATTGAAGATACAGAATCTAAAATAGAAGTAATACCAACTTTGGATATTGAAAATGCTTACCCTAATCCTACACGGGATAATATAAATGTAAGTATTTTATTCGATCAACGTTATAATATGGAAGATGCTGATATTTCGGTTTTAGATTATTTAGGAAAACCAATTAATGTTCAGTTTGAAATTAACCCCAAAAGTAATTTCCAAAGCGAAATAAGTATAAATACTCAAAATTTATCAACTGGAATGTATTTACTAAATGTGAAATTAGGTAATACTAATAAAACTATTAATTTTGGAGTGGTAAAGTAAATTGAATTAAGTTATAATATAATTTCAAACTAAAAATATAAAAATTGCTGTCCTAATTGGGAATCCATTTTTTTTGTTAAATAATTTTTCATATTTATTTGCATAATAATATTTTATTTATTAATTTGTATTTAGTAACTAAACGCTTCATTTATTTTAGGATAAAATGCTTAAAGTTAATTTGAAAACTAAAACTAAAAATATAATTATTATTTTATTACTTTTTAATTTTGATTATGTTTATTCTAATAAATCAGATAGTTTGCAATTACAAAATAATAATAAAAATAAAAGTGATTATATATTTGGTTACGATTTCTTAGGCAACTCACTTTCTATAATAAGGTTAAACTTAGAATATAATATTTATAAGAATGAACAAACTAATTTAAATATAGGTACTGGTCTTTCATTAGGTGCTTTTTCAATTTCAAACCCTTATTTTTTAAATTATATTTATGGTACTACCAATTGTTTAGAAATTGGGGTAGGTGTAAATTTAGATTTATATAATTTTGGTAATATAAGAACTGGTAATGAGATTGATAGTTTTTACTCTAATGACAGGTTAAGATATGTTGGTAACATAGGATATAGGTATATTGACTATGAAAATAATTCAATTTGGAGAGTTTATTCAGGTTTTCATTATATAAATTCCAAGGATAGACTACTTTTTGGTTTAATTGGATTCGGTTACTCATACAATCTTTAAACTAAATATTAATTTTAGGCATAAACTCATAAGATTTATGCCTTTTTTTTATTTATAAATATTAACTAAAAATAATATTTTTTATTGTGCGTCTAAAATGTTAAATTTGCGTCTATGATTTATAGATTTAATAACTTTTGTAACTTTTACATTAAATGAAAATTCTTCAAAAAATATTTATACCAATTGTAATATTTACTTTATTATTTTCAAATGTTGGGTTTAATATAGTAAAGCATACCTGTGGCAGCACTGGTAGTGTAAATATTTCATTGTATTTTGAAGAAGTTTGCTCAGATGACTCTTGCCTTAATACTGATATTGAAACTGATGTTAAAACTGACTTTGAAAAAGTAAGTAATATCAATTCTACAAAAACTGAAAATCATTGCTGCGATGGTGAAGTTGCAGAAGATATAGTTGAAAAAAGCTCAAATACCACACATAATACCTCAGTAAATGAAATAACTTGTTGCAGTAATGAAGCTCAAGATTTAGGTAAAATCATTGAATTTACGATTACAACTTATCCAGAAATTAACTTTGAATCAAATGTAGTTATTGCCGAAAGATTTAACTATAATGTAACTTTATTAAATCAAAATTATGAATTATTAATTGAAAATATCAATAATAAAATCAAAGATTTTGGCAAAAATATCCTCAAATTCTTAATCCAACAATTAAACAGTTCTTCTTCCGACTCCGAAGATAATACTATCTAATTCCTTTATTTATATTTAATCAATTTAGAAATATGCTATTAAAAGGATTTTTAATAATTCTTTTGATATATTATTTTCTATATTTTTTACAATTAACTTAAATCAATTAGATAATATGAACTTAACTAAATTAAAATTCCTTCTACTAATATTTTTTATAGCTGTATTATTCCAAAATACACTACAATCCCAAGTACTTAGAGGTGTGGTAAAGGGTGCAAATCCAGATAAGACAACTGTATTAATTCCAAGTGCAAGACTGCAATGGCTGGGAGCATCTGGCGGTGGGCTAACTAATAAAGATGGCGAATTTGAAATCAAAGTGCCACCAACATCATTAATTTTGGAAGTAAAAGCACTAGGCTACAAAACTGACACAATAAATGTGGGAATTGGTAAAAACTTCATTGAGATTACTCTAAAATCTGAACTATCTACAAAAGAGGTAGTTGTCAATGCCGATTTGCCATCAAAAATAATCAATAAAACCGATATTATAAATACTGAAATAATTACTTCACGTGGCTTAAAAAAAGCTGCCTGTTGTAATCTTTCCGAAAGCTTTGAGACCAATGCGTCCGTTGATGTGAATTTCACAGATGCTGTAACAGGTGCAAAAAAAATAATGCTCTTGGGACTTTCTGGTGAATATACCCAAATCCTCAACGAAAAAATGCAGAGTTTTAATGGATTAGTTACTGCTTATGGTTTGGGGTATGTGCCTGGCACGTGGATAGAATCCATTCAAATTTCCAAAGGTTCGTCGTCTGTTACAACGGGCTACCAATCTATGGTTGGGCAGATAAATGTGGAATACAAAAAGCCCGAAGAGTTGGAAAGACCATTATTGAATTTATATGCAAATAGTACTGGTAGAAGTGAATTAAATTTTGATATTTCGGAGCAGGTAGCGGATAATTTATATTCTACAATGTTTGTTCATCTTAGCACAATGCAAAATAAAATAGACGCAAATAATGACGGATTTTTGGATTTTAATACCGGCTACCAAGCTAATTTTATGAACAGATGGAGATTTGACGGTGATGGATTTGAGTCTCAATTTGGTGCAAAACTGCTAATTGACGAAAGAGAAGGCGGACAAGAGAAGTTTTTTGAAAATAGAAGTAACGATTTTTTCTCAATTTTGAATAATACAAAAAGAGTAGAACTTTGGGCAAAAACAGGGATTTTTGTATTGGAAGAAATGAACTCAAGTTTAGGGATAATTTCATTTTTCTCTCATCATAACCAAAATGTAACGCTGGGCAAAAGACTTTGGACAGCCGAGCAAAATACATTTAATCTAAATGTACTTTACGATACAGATATTCATAATGAAAATCAGAAACTTACTGCAGGATTTGCTTTTTTGTATGACAATTTTGTTGAAAACCTAAGTTCTACAAATCAAATAGATACATTGATGAAACGAAATGAATTAGTCCCAGGGATTTTTGCAGAATATACCAATAAATCAATAAAAAACTTAGTGATAATTGCTGGACTTAGAAATGATTTTCATAATTTATTTGGTAATTTCTTTACTCCAAGATTGCATATAAGATACCAAATTGATGAAGAAACTTCACTTAAAGCCTCTATTGGCAAGGGTTATAGAGTTCCAAATGTAATTTCAGATAACTTGGGAATGATTGCAAATAATAGAATTATGGTTTTTGAGCAAAATATCAAACCGGAGGAAAGTTTAAATTATGGTTTGAATATTCTGACATGTTTAGATATTTTTGACAAAGAATTTAATATTAGTTTTGACGCATATCGCACAACATTCCAGAACAAATTAATCACTGATATGGACGCTTCGAGTGGTGCAATTAAGTTTTATAATCTGATTGGCGAGGCATATTCAAACTCATATCAAGTGGAGCTTAGTTACGAGCCGATAAAGAGGTTAGTATTTAATACTGCATATAGAATTAATGATGTGAAAAGCACAATTAATGGCGAATTGCAACTTGTGCCAATGGTGAATAGGAGTAAAACTTACTTTAATGTAGAATATTCAACCGAGATGAACGATTGGACTTTTGATTGGACAATCAATATCAATGGTGGTGGGCGATTGCCAAGTACACAAGATATGCCTGAAATTCATAGAAAACCAGATAATTATTCGTCATTTACAATTATGAATGCAC
>JBEICW010000199.1:0-5991 GCA_040383785.1 Ignavibacteria bacterium
AGGTATTCCACTTGCAATTTTAGTAACTCTAATATCTAATGTTTTTAGAATTTTTAATAAATATTGGGTAGTAATTTCACCTTCCAAACTTGGATTTAGAGCTAATATTACCTCTTCCACTTCTACCATTCTTGAAATTAGTTCTTTAATTTTTAATTCCGCTGGACCTAAATTATCAAGCGGATTTAAAACTCCATGCAATACATGATATAGTCCACTAAATTCATTAGTTTTTTCGATTGCTAATACGTCATTTGGCTGCTCTACTACTATAATCTGTTTGTGATTTCTATTTTTTGATGAACAAAATACACAAGGGTCATTTTCAGTATAATTAAAACAAACTGAACAATATTTAACTTTTGCTTTTAATTCCACCAAATTATGAGCAAATTTATTGATAAACTCATCGGGCTGTTTTAACAAGTGATAAGTTAATCTTTGAGCAGTTTTTCTACCAATTGATGGCAAAGAACTAAAGATATTAATTACGTTTTCTATCGTATCAGATTGATTTTTCATTATTTAGTATTATTATCAAGTATTATTATCGAATTGTTTAATTAAACAAAAAAAATTACAAGTTTAAACCAGGTATATTTGGCATCATAGAAGCGTATTTGCTCATTTCTTCTGCATTTACGTCTATTACTTTGTTATGAGCATTTTTTATTGCAGCAGTAATCAAATCTTCCATCATTCTTTTGTCATTTGCCAAAAATAATTCATCAGAAATTTCGATTTTTCTTACAGCAAAAGTGCCATCCATAATTACCTTTACCATTCCAGCACCAGATTCTGCTTCTACTATTTTATTTTTTAGTGTATCTTTAGTCTTTTGAATATCTTCTTGCATTTTTTTTGCTTGACTAATCAAGTTCATTATATCCATTTTTTTACCTTATTCTTTTTAAATTTTATATTTTTACAATTAACTTTTCAATTTGAATGTATTTATGATAAATATTGAATTTCATACAACTTTTTATAAATTCCATTTTTTGAAATTAATTCTTCATGATTTCCAAATTCAACAACATAACCTTTATCAAAGACGAATATAACATCACAATTGATAATTGTCGATAATCTATGAGCCACAATTATAGCAGTTTTATCAACTAATGCATTATTTATTGCTGCTTGAACAATTTTTTCGGACTCTGCATCGAGTGCCGATGTTGCTTCATCAAAAATCAATATTTCAGGTTTGCGTGCCAGTGCTCTAGCAATTGCAATTCTTTGTCGTTCTCCACCTGATAAATTAGCACCTTTGTCGCCTACCAATGTTTGAAGTTTATTAGGTAATTTGTCAATAAAATTAAAAGCATTTGCAATTTTAGTAAATTCAATAATTTCATCTTCGGTTAGATTATCATTCGCAAATTTGATATTATTTTCGATTGTATCATTAAATAATAAATTATCTTGCGAAACTATGCCAAATAGTTCTCTATATTTTTCAATTTTTAGATTTTTTATATCTTCATTGTCAATTAAGATTTGTCCGCTACTTGGGTCATAAAATCTAATAATTAAATCCAAAAGTGTAGATTTACCACTTCCACTCGAACCAACAAATGCTACCTTTTGTCCTTTTTGAATTGTAATATTCGTATTTTTTAGCACTAATCCTTCACTTTGAGAATCTTTATTAAGAGTTTCGTTATTATATGCAAATTTTAAATCTTTAACTGTAATAGCATTTTCAAATTTAATATTTTCTTTATTTCCACTTACTACTTTTTGTTCTGTATTTAAAATACTAAAAATCCTTTCACCAGCAACTATTCCTCTTTGAAGATTATTAATTGTATTTATTACTAAAGTAATAGGCGTCATAATTGCAAAAAGAGCAAATAAAAATGTCATCAAATCATCTGCTAAAATGGTTTTATCAATTAGTACTCCCCTGCCACCGACAACAATCACTACAGATATCGCAGTTATTGCCATTACTTCATTAATTGCCGGTATAAGTGCATTTATTTTGTTCAATTTAATTGCAGAAGTTACATAATATTTAGAGTCATTTTCAAATCGTTTAATTACCTTTTCTTCACCGTTGTATGATTTTACAACTCTAATTCCAGAGATAGTTTCTTGAATAGTTGAGGTATAATCGGACATTGCTTTTTGCATACGAGTAGCATATTTTCTTAATAATCCGACAGAAAATTTCATTATTAACAAACTTAAAATACTTGTACTAAAAGCAATTAAAGTTAAATGTGCTGATATTGAAATTAAAAGCAAAATAAATATTATTATTTGAACAATATCTCTAATTATATTAGTAAAAGCAGAAATTGTTGTTCCATTTAATATACTTACATCATTAGTTATTGTAGAAATTAAATAACCTTGTTTTGAATTATTAAAAAACTCTACTGACAAATTAGTTAATTTAGCAAATACATTTTCACGAATAGTACGAACAATATTTTCTTCTAATTTGACATTTGTAAATGAACTAATGTATTTTATGATATTTTTTATGACAAATACACCAATAAGTAAAAATGACAACCTATAAAGAGAAGATTCAATATCATTATCAACTTTAATGGTCTCAAATAATAAACTATAAAATTTATCTTTAATTTTACTTAATAAATCTTGATTTTGAGTAACATTTTTAGTTACTTCTTGAGAATTGACATCAAATAAAAATGCAAATATTGGTTTTATTAATGCAATTGATAATGCACTTAATATCGAGAACAATGTAGTTAGTAATACAGAATATAATAGTAACAATTTAAAAGGTTTTATAAATTGCAGAGATTGAGTTATAAATAACTTAAAATTTAATTTTTCGCTTACTTTATTTTGCATTAATCACTTTTATATAAAATCAAATTTAACTAAATTTACTTAATAAATAAAAAAATTGCTAATATTAGGTATTAGCAATTTTTCTAAGTATTTTTACTTGTGCTTAATTCAGTATCTACAATTACTAATTTATTCTTAATAATTATAATAATTATTAAAGATTTATCTTAAATATTAATTACCTTTAGGAGGAGTCCAACCTTCCCTTTTCCATTTGACTAATTTAATCACAACTTTACCTACATAAACATTCATTTTTGCTAAAATCGGCACACTTGCTTCGTCATCACTAAACCAACCTTCGAAAGAACCTTTTAAACCATAAACCCCTTCCCAATCAGCTTTACCATCAAAGTATAATGTTCTAACTGGATAATTTACCGCTTCAATTTCTACATTCTCTTTTCTTCCATGAAAATTCAAAGTTGTCATTGCAGTATCATAATCTATAATTGTAGGAACTTTTATAGTTTTTTTTATGTCAGTAAATTTTCTTGACAAAAAGAATAATGAAGAGCCATCATTCCATTTTCTACTAGTATTTATTTTCTTTTCTTCAACAACTTTATTATTTGTCCATTTAGTAAAATTATAATATTTGTCAGTATAATTAAATTCTAATTGTTGAAAATCCCAAGTTTTTTCGCCTTTTTTTATGTTTGAAGTAAATTTATGGCTGAATCCAACACTTTTATCCATCCAACTTTCAAAAGTAGCATTCAAATCTACAAATGGGATACCTTCATTAGATTTCATTACAGCTTTAGTTTTATAAACTGGAATGCCATTTTGAGTTGTTGCCGATTCCATATAGGT
Organism: Ignavibacteria bacterium; assembly: GCA_040383785.1. Lineage (GTDB taxonomy): Bacteria > Bacteroidota > Ignavibacteria > Kapaibacteriales > UBA2268 > JBDNHS01. The sequence continues at coordinate 3,655 of JBEICW010000199.1, forward strand.
TTTAATTGTTCCTAAATTAACACCCAAAAATGAAACTTCATACTCTAAATACTCACCCGGATACATCATAATTTCTGCTGGTACTGCATAAGAAGAGTGATTAGAAGGCAATGAAAGTAAGCATAATAATACCAAAAAAACAGTTAGGTTTTTTAAAGTAATTTTTTTTGTTCTAATTTGCATTTTTTATTTATGTTATTTTTAATATATATTTGTAAAAATTATGTCAAATAGTTTGAAAAATCAATTTTTAAGTATTTGCAAAATTTCAATTCTTTGACGTTGTTTAGTGATTAAAATTTTTAGATATTGTATTATTTTAGAAATAAATTATTCACAATTTTTAAAATTATTTTTATTTTCCAATAAGTTTCTAGCTAATTATACTATTTATTTCAAACTTTGTTTCAAACAATGAAAAATAATAAATGATTTATTTTATTTCAGATGTCCATTTAGGGTTTTATAATCGCAAAAAAGATATTTTACGAGAAGATGTCTTATTGAAATTATTAGACAAATTATCTACAGATGCAAAGGAAATTTACTTTGTAGGTGATATTTTTGATTATTGGTTTGAATACAAAACAGTAATTCCTAAATATTTCTATAGAACATTATCTAAAATTTATGAATTGAGACAGAAGGGTATTAAAATCACTTATCTTATGGGTAATCATGATTTTGGACATCACACTTTTTTTAATGAAGAGTTTGATATTGATATAATAACTAAAGATTTGGATTTAATTATAAATGGAAAAAAGTTTTATATTGCACACGGAGATGGCAAAGCTTATAATGATACTGGCTATTTGATTTTAAAAAAAGTTTTAAGAGCAAAAATATCAAATTTTTTATTTAGAATTATTCACCCTGATATTGGAATTGGAGTTGCATCGAGTAGTTCACGTTCAAGTAGAAATTATACGGACAAAAAAGAATTTAGTCAAAAAGATGGTTTAAAAGATTTTGCAATTAATAAAATTGAAAATGGCTTTGATTTTGTCATAATGGGTCATAGACATAAAAAAGAGTTTATTAAACATAGTTATAAAAACAAATCAAATATTGAAAATTCTGGTTTATATATCAACTTAGGCGAGTGGTTTGAAGACCCACAAGTGGGAGTTTTTGATGGTAATAACTTTAAATTGATAACAGTTAATGATTTTTTGAATTAAACTAAAACTAAGCATAAAATAAATAATGAAACAAAAATCTCAATATGTTTGTAAAGAATGTGGTGCAATTTATCCCAAATGGCTTGGTAAATGCACTACTTGTGGTAAATGGGAAACTATTATCGAACATATTGAGGAAACAGATAGACGTGGCAAACCTCTTAAATTGACTAAAAAAGATTACGAAATAAAAAAATTATCTGAAATTGAATATAATGATGAGATTAGATTAATTACTGGCATTAATGAATTTGATAGAGTTTTGGGAGGCGGATTTGTGCCTGGTAGTATTGTTCTTTTGGGTGGTGACCCTGGGATTGGAAAATCTACTTTGCTACTCCAAACAAGCTCAAACCTGACAAATTTTAAACCAATTTATATTACTGGTGAAGAGTCTTTAATTCAAATTAAATCGCGTGCCGAAAGAATTACAGATATTGATTTGTCATTAGAAATAGTTGCGGAAACTAAATTAGAAAACATTATAGATATTATCAAGTCCAAAAACTATAATTTTGTTGTAATTGACTCCATTCAAGCTATTCATAGTGTAAATATAGAATCTACCCCTGGTTCATTTTTACAAGTTAGGGAATGTACCGCTTTACTTGCAGAATTATCCAAATCTACCAATATTCCAATTCTAATTATTGGACACATCAATAAAGAAGGAAGTATTGCCGGACCTAAAATATTAGAGCATATTGTAGATACAGTTTTGCAATTTGAAGGCGAAAAAGGAAGTAATTTCCGTATTTTACGAGCATTGAAAAATCGTTATGGTTCTACTAATGAAATTGGCATTTTTGAAATGTCCGAAAGTGGATTAGTTGAAATTTCTAATCCATCAAATTTGTTTTTGGGAAATCAAATCTCTGATGAAATTGGCATTTCTATTTCATCTACAATCGAAGGGTCAAGACCTATTTTATTAGAAATACAAGCACTTGCTACAACTACTTCATTTTCAATGCCACAAAGAAATATAACTGGTTTTGACCAAAAGAGATTATTATTGCTTTTAGCAATATTAGAAAAGAAACTAAACACACCATTTTTTAGGCATGATGTTTATGTAAATATCGCTGGTGGTGCTTATTTTAATGACCCAGCACTTGATTTGGGGATTATAACTTCTCTTATGAGTTCTATG
>JBEICW010000200.1:0-5981 GCA_040383785.1 Ignavibacteria bacterium
CTAATAGTCCACGACCCCACCCTAAATCCCGCCCGTGGCAGGACTTAAAGAAATAAAAACAGGCAAAAATCGTGAAATACCGTGAAGTTTTTTTTTTGAAAAAATGGAGAAATGAGTGCAATTAGTGCAAAATGATATTGTAGAAACGACCGGTGGGTCGTCTAAAAAGTTTCGATTTCGCAAGTATATCTCGGACTAATAGTCCACGACCCCACCCTAAATCCCGCCCGTGGCAGGACTTAAAGAAATAAAAACAGGCGAAAATCGTGAAATATCGTGAAGTTTTTTTTAATATCTTAAAAAATTATTCCAAATTAAGAATAACTCCCAAGTCGCATTTACATCTCTTAAACAGTATTCGGCTATTTCGTCTGTTTTGCCTTCGCTGAATAATGTGGTAACCATAGAACCATCTACACCCTCGGATTTGGGTGATTTGATGCCAAACGCCTGTGCATAAAAATCAAAATTGTAGCGTTTAGTTGCTCCAATTGAAGTACCCGAATAAAATGTAAGCTCATCAATCAAATCAATGTGTTGCGGGTAGTTGAATTTTGTACCTTTCATTAAATTTCTACTTGGTTTTACACCCAAAAGTGCGGAACGTAACATCAAAAAAGGTGCATCAAAATTCCGACCGTTAAACGAAACTAATGTGCAACTGCTATATTTATTAATTACTCCCCAGAAATTCTCTAATAATTTCTTTTCGCTAAAATAATGTCCTTTTGAGTTAGTAAGTGGTAGCTCTTTTAGCAGTGAATCTTCATTACTAAAACTTTTATCGTTAATGAATGCGGCTTTGTTTAGTAATTCCCATTCATTATCATTATCTTCAGATTTTTCTACTTTTGCCATCAATTGCAATCCGATACATACAATTTCTGATGTTAATGGACTCAATGCCATTTCATATTTTTTCTGCTGAATTTCATCTTCTGTTTTGGCTCTACGTAGCAAATATTCTTGTTGTGATTCAGAAAAATTATCAAAATTAATTGCTGATGTTTCGATATCAAATACCAGATAAAGTTCTTTATACATAATAGTTTAGATTATTATTTTCAAAAAATGTAATATTCAATTCACAAAATATCAAAAAAATATGATTTATTTGAAAATAATCTTAACTTTTATTCAAATATATTCGTTTATATATTTCAAATACTAAAACAATCTTAAAAAAAATATGAAATTTTTAACAAAAGTAGAAGAAGAAGTAAGCTCAACCTATGGAATTTGGGTGAAGCATATATAAATGAAATATTGGAATTATACCCAGAACCAAAACCAAATTATAATACTATTTCATCGTTTGTAAGAATATTGGAGAAAAAAGGATTTGTTGACCATAAGGTAGTAGGTAAGTTTCACAAATATTATGCTGTTGTAAGTCAAGATGCATATAGACAATGTTTGCTTAATTTGGTAATTAGAAATTATTTTTCAAATGATATCAAGAGCTTATGTAATTATTTGTCAAGTGATTATCACGAATATAATGAAAAATATGCGGAGTTGTTATCTCAATTAAAAGCCACTTTAGGTGATGATAAGTATATGAAAGAATTACAAAAAAGTAAAAAAGAAAAGTCAAAAAAAGAAAAAACACTTAAAAAATCTAAAATTTAAAACAATAGCAATTGAATTTATATATGTATGGGTACTTTAAGAAAACATTTTGTAGAAATCACTTCAACTAATGATTATGCTAAAGAATTGATTGTAGATTACGATAAATTAATAGTAACTGCTGATTATCAATTGGCTGGCAAAGGGCGAAATGACAAAAAATGGTTGGGAGATTTTGGTAGAAATGTATATTTCACTTATGCAATTAATCATAAATTTATCAAACCTCTAAAAAATAGCTCTTATTATCAAATTATTGGTTGTTTGGCTGTTTATGAAACACTTACAGACCTATTGGGTAGCAGTATTAAAAGTAGTATCAAAGATTTTTTACTTAGAATTAAATATCCTAATGATGTATATATTAATTCGGTAGATAATAATAAAGAAGACAAGCCAAGTTATAAAAAATTATGTGGAGTTTTATCTGAACATAGTTATATGGGCGGCGATTTGAATACTACTGTTTTAGGTATTGGAATTAATATTAATCAAAAAACTTTTGATAATACTTTAAATAACAATGCTACTTCGTTAATTAATTTAGGTTATAGTATTGATTTAGAAGAAGTTATTAATTTACTCACAATTAAATTAGAAAAATTATTAAGTTTAAGAGAAGATATTAATTTTAATAATTGGTTAAATTTAACAAACTTAACAAACCAAGAATTTCAAGTTGTTAATAAAGTGGGAGTTTTTAGATTAAATAAAATACTTGAAGATTGTAGATTGGAGTTAATAAATACTGACCCCAATTCATCAATTAATAATAAAATCATTATTGATAATGGTGATTCTATTCGATATGAATTGTTATGATTTTTTATCTTAATTTTACACTATATTTTCAAAATTATTCTTCATATTTCGCATATCCAAACCAATTAAAATGTTAAATAACCAAACTCTATTTGATGAAGAAATTTTAGATTCTATTAAAAGAAGATTTATAGACTATAAAATTGATTATAATCTTTACATCAAAAATAAATTATTTATAGATTTAGGAAATAGTAATGCTAAATTATTATTTAATAGTGAGTTATATACTGTTGGATATGAGAATATTGAATTTGAATTATTAGAAATAATATTAGAATATTTAGACCAACAAGTAGGCAAAAAAACAGATATTTTTGAAATTTACTATTCCAATGTAAAAAAAATAGACATTGAAAAAATTGGAGAATATCTGATTAATCAAGTAAAAAACAATTATTTATTTGATACTTCTATTAATTTTATAAATGTGAGAGAAATTATTGATAATGAAATAGTTAAAAAAAGTTTCAATTATCAAAACGTCAAAGGAATTGGAACTGATAGGTTATTAGGTTTATACTTGGCATATTCATATTTTCCCAAAGAGACCAATATTACGATAGATTTTGGAACTGCTATTACTTTAAATATTATTGATAAAAATGGAAATGTTTTAGGTGGGCAAATTTTACCTGGTTTATTTTTGCAATTAAATTCACTTAATTTAAATACTGCTGGAATTAATTTAGACAATCAAAATGTAGTGGATTATTTAAATAATAAACTTGCAGACATTAAGTTAAACAAGTTAGATTCAAGCAATTTTAATCAAATTGGCAACAATACTTTTGACGCAGTATTAAATGGTATTTTTTCAAATATTTTAGGTGCAATTAGTAATTTTATTAATGCCGGAGATGTGATTAGTAACTACCCTAAAAATATAATATTTACAGGCACTTATTCAAAGGTATTCTTTGATGCGTTTAATGTTCGCAAAAGTAAAATTAAAACTGAGATTGAAAACCTCAATAATATTAACCTACACCACTCTAATCTACTCAATATTTATGCAATAGTATTGTTGTCTAAAATTTCATAAAAATTTTAAAATTATACAAAATTGTTTAAAATATATTATAAATTAACCATATTTTAACAGATTATTCATTATAAACTCAAACTAAATTATCATTTTTGTATATTATTATTTTTACAAAAAAAATACAATTATGCAAAATATAGATATTAAAGAGATTGTACTATCTAAATACCCATCTTTAGAAGCAAAATTCCCTAAACCTATAATAAATTTAATAATTATATTCATCGGATATTTTACTAAAGTTAATTATATCAATGATTTTATTTCAAAAAATAGAGACAAATTTAATTTAGATTTTATAGATGAATTATTTGAAACATTAGATTTTAGTTATTATTTGACTAATAAAGATAAACAAAAAATTCCATCAGAAGGACGATTAATAATTGTTGCTAATCATCCTTTAGGGGCTTTAGATGGCCTTACTTTGCTTAAAGCTGTATCTGAAGTTAGAAAAGATGTAAAGATTGTAGCAAACGATGTATTGCAACATATTACCAATTTAAATGACTTATTTATTTCAATTGATATATATTCTACCAAATCATACAAAAAAAATGTTGAACTAATAGAAAGTGCATTAAAAAAAGAAGAAGTATTAATTTTCTTTCCTGCAGCTGAGGTATCTCGTTTATCTTTAAAAGGAATATTGGATAAAGATTGGCAACGAGGAGCTATAAAATTTGCTAAAAAGTTCAATTCACCAATTTTGCCAATTTTTATACAAGGTAAAAACTCTATTTCATTTTATTTATTTTCTTTTTTGAATAAAAACTTTTCAAGTGCATTATTGCCAAGGGAAATGTTTAAACAAAAATCAAAAAGTATAACTTTATATGTTGGAAATATAATTCCGGCTTCTTCCATTAATCAATCAAATTTAAATGAAAGAGCTGAAATAAAATTATTAAAAAAACATACTTACTTAATTGGCAAAAATAAACCAGAAATCTTTAAAACTGAAAAAAACATTATTCACCCAGTTGCTAAAAAAGAAATTAAATTTGAATTACTTAAAAGCGAATTATTAGGCGTTACAAAAGATAATAAAAAGATTTATCTTTGTGATTATCCAAATTCTGAAAATGTACTAAAAGAAATCTCAAGATTAAGAGAATTAACTTTTAGAAAAGTTGGGGAAGGCACTGGTAAAAAGTATGATTTAGATATTTTTGATAGATACTACAAACATATTGTGCTTTGGGATGAAGATGAATTAGAAATTGTTGGCTCTTATAGACTCGGTGTTACTAAAGAACTTATAGAAATGGGTGGTAAAGATTATTTATATAATTCTCAATTATTTGAGTTTTCTAACCAAATGGACTATTTTTTTGAGAATAGTTTAGAATTAGGTAGAAGTTTTGTTCAACAAAAATATTGGGGAACTAATGCATTAGATTATTTATGGCAAGGAATTGGAGCATTTTTATCTAAATATAATGAAATAAGATACTTAATTGGTGCTGTAAGTATAAGTGGGAATTATCATGAAGATGCAAAACATCTTATTGTTGCATATTACAAGAAATGGTATTCTTTAAATTGCAATTCTTTAGATTATAATTCGGAAAATTATAATTCAGTAGATTTTAATAATACAAATTTTATATTAAATGTAAGTTCTTTATCAAATAATAAAATAGCAAAAGCAAAATTTCCTTTTGAAATAACTGAAAAACATACAAATTTAGTAAATAGCATTTTAGTTTCTGATGAGCATGAAAAAGATTTAAAATATTTAAAAAATGCTTTGAAAAATTATGGATTAACAGTGCCAGTACTACTCAGAAAATATACAGATATTTGTGAATACGGAAATGTACATTTTTTAGATTTTGGAGTAGATGAAGCATTTGGAAATTCTATTGATTGTTATATTGTTTTGGATTTACATTATTTAAAATCAGATTTCAAAAAACGTTACCTATTTTCAAATAGTTTTGTTAAATCTAAAGATTTAATTTTAAATTGATAATTTCAATATCAATTAAAATAATTTATAAACTAAACCCAATAAAATGGGTGCACTTCAATCTAATTAATAAATTTAATGATTATAATAAACCTCATTTTAAACTAAAGTATTATTCTCACTTTTTACTATTGTTTTAAATTTGTAAGTAGAAAAATGTAGTAAAAATAAAAAAGTATGCTGAGGTCAAACGTGTTTAATACTATAGTATTTAGTATAGTAAGCGATTGTATATTTCAAAGATTCAAAAAAAATCTTGAAAATTCCAAAGGGGACAATTATGAAATTACTGTTGAAAGTAATATTCCACTTAATTTTTCTGATTTACTTAACCTCAGTATAATTAACTCTAAAGATGGCATTTGTATTCTAAAAGGTTTAATCAGAGATCAAAGTGAATTACATGGTATTTTTACAAAATTAAGAGATCTTAATCTAAAAATCTTATCTGTTAAGTTATTAGAAGAATAAATAATCAGATAATTTAAATTGAAATATTTTGTA
>JBEICW010000201.1:0-5977 GCA_040383785.1 Ignavibacteria bacterium
CAATAACATCAATCAAATAATGATATCGCATATATAATGTAGAAAAAATCAATCCACTACCCAATACTAGTACCACATATCTCATACGAACTTTATATCTAAAAGCTAAAATAATGTTCATTAAAGCAATCATAGTATGTCCGCTGGGCATACAATCTCTATTTACAGCTATTTCTGGGTTTGGTGTGCCTGGTGGAATAGCTCCTCCGGCGTTTACAGCGTCTCTGAAGAAGTTTGTAAGCCACAAGCCAGGTAATTCTGTATTTATTGAATTAAAGTCGTGTAAAGTGAACCTCGGACCAATTGCAGGTAAAAAGAAATACATTATATATGAAAAATAAAACCCAAAAGCTATTAAATTTGCATAAGCTGCTAAGTCTTTTCTTTTGTCGGTTAAAATTAAATCTATTCCAATAATAATCGGTAAAAAGAAATGCAACATGTAACAAAACTGCAAAAATTCAGTCAAAACTGGATTTGCTATATTATAAAGCACTTTGGTAATATCCATGCCGAATAAAGCTCTATCTACTTCTATTAGTAATGTATCATAATCATGAGGATTTACAATCGGAATAAAAATATGTATCTGCGAATATACAACCCAAAGTAATGGAGCAATATAAATTTTTTTCAATAAGTAAACATTTTTATTTTCTAAATAAGGAAATGTAAATCTTGCAATCAAAACGATTCCAATTATAACTGAGAGATTAATCAAAATTGGAGTAAGTTTATCATCTATACTGCCTCCAAATACAAATATTAAAATCAAATAAATAAATGACATAATAATTGTATAAAATTCAGCAAAAGTAAAAATTTCTGATTTTATATTATATTTATTTAATAAACTATTTATTCCCATCAAGCTTAAATAATAATTGAAGTATTAATAATTATGATTTTATTTATGGTTATTTGTTCTATTTCCCAATAGATTTTTCAATAGCAAGATACAATTTTATAAATTCCGATTTATCTAAGTTTTCAGGGCGATTTTTGAGTAATATTTCCAAACCATCAATCTCTGAATATGCTTCTTGTAGTGATTTTTTGGTTTTATTCTCAATATAATTTTTTAATGTATTAGCCAACATTTTTCGTCTATGGCTAAATGATATTTTTGCAAATTTCATTATACTTTCTGGGCTGATGTATTTTTCATCTATTTCAAACTCACTACGGTTGTAAAATTCAATTTTTACAACTGATGAAGTTACCTTTGGTGCTGGGAAAAATGACCCAGGCTTTACATTAAACATTTTTGTCGGTTTCCCATACAAACTTACTGCCAAAGATAACAAACTATAATCTTTGGTGTTTTTTGTTGCTACAATTCTTTCGGCTACTTCACGTTGTACCATAAAAATAAAACAATTGAAGAGATTTGAACTTTTGAGTATCAAATCCAAAATCTGCCCCGTGATATAATATGGAAGATTTCCAATTACTTTCACATTTTGCAAATGAGGGAATAAATCTTTCAAGATATTTATTTCTTTTTCAATATAAACTTTTGTAATATCTTCATTAATCAATTTGAAAGTGTTATTTTTTAGTTCGTTACTAAATTTTGTAGTTAAATCTGAAATCGCTCTAATATCCAATTCTACAGCAAGTAGTTTTGGTGAGTTATTCAAATCATTTTCGATTACTTTTGAATTTATAATATCTAAAATATGCTCAGTTAATGCACCTGTACCTGGACCTATTTCTACAATCAAATCATTGGGTTGAATATCCAAACTCTCTACAATTTTTTTGGCTACCCCTCTATCAGTCAAAAAATTCTGTCCGAGGGACTTTTTAGGTGCTATATTTTTCAAATTGAGCTTGTTTAATTAAAAGATAGTAAATTAAAAGATAATAAATTAAAAAAAAAGTGCTTGCAATATATTTCTATATTATGCAAAGCACTTTTAAATATTTTTTATAAATTCAAAGACTATAACGCAAATCGAATATCAACACCGAATTGTAATGCACTAACTCTCCAATCATTTTCAGAAGTTAAGTTAGTAACACCAAAGTTATAGTTAAAACTTGGAACGATATAATAACCTTCCATCAAAATTTCGTACTGAACGCCAGCTTTGATACCAAATCTAATTGCTGAAGATTGTGGTATATCACCCCTTTCCAATACTATAGTTCTATTATTATTTTCATAAATCAATCCTTGATTTATTAAATCTTGATCAGGTTTGAACTGAGCTTCTAATGGCTCAACCAAATTCATTGTAACATCTTGAGTTTTTGTCATACCAATATCAATAGTTGGTCCGACAGTTACACCAAAATTAGATTCAAATAAATTTAATTTATATTGAATATCCAAACTAAGCAAACTATAAACAACTTCGTTATTAAATCTTGTATAAGAAAATACTTCTCTTGTACTTCCATCAGCGTTAGTAACAATTGAAGGATAATTATCAGAGTTAATAACTTCCATACTTGCTGGCATTGTTTGGTATAAAAGTCTAGTAATTATTGAAGATTTTGAATTTACCGCATCTCCTAATTGATATTCAAATGTACCACCAACCCAAAAACCCATTGCTGAGCCATTGGTAAATGGTTCGCAACCAGCAGCAGTTCCACCAGGCAATTTTGCTGCAGGAGACAAATCAACTGAGTGCAATGCTCTATTTAAACCTACAGTTGGTCCAATGTAAATTGGAGTTCTAGCTAATTTTGGAGCCAATGGATCATCTTCATCTTGTGCTTGAAGTGTAACAGAAAACAAAGTAGAAAAAATAATAGTTGCGCTTATTGCAAAATATTGTAAAAAAACTTTCATAATCAACCTTCTTACTTATAAACGGTGAACAAAGTATGTTGAACAAATTGTGATGTCTCTAATAAAAGAATATAATTTGTACTTGGTAAATCTCTAACTTCAAATATAATAGATTGTCTTCCCTTTTTCAAATTAAATTTTTCAAATTCGCATATTTTTTCACCATTTGTGGAAAAAATATTGAATTTTACAATTTCTTCATCGTTCGGAATAGCAAAATCTACATTTAAAAAATAAGAAATTGGATTTGGTACAACTTTTATAAACATTAAATTAGCAAATAATTCTATACTTCGCAAATTAAAAACGCAAATTTCTTCAATTTTTGCAGAAAAATTGTAAATAATTGGTTCAAAACACTTTTTCCCGGTAATTTCAAACGAAAAATTAGGATTTAAATCCTCATTTAACATTTTTGTGAATAAAAAGTTTATTTCCCATTTTGCATTTGCACCGATAAAAATGTCCTTAATTTTAATGTCAATCAAAATTTCATTTTTTGTTTGAGTTAAACTTACTGGAATTTTAATTTGACCTTCATCAGAGGTAATTATTAAATCAATTTCTTTATTTTTTAATACAAAATCATAAATTTGTACTTTCAAATTCATTGTTAATTCTAAATCTTTATCAATATCATAAGGAAATGAACCTTTAACTTGCAAACTTGCCGTATCACCAATCGAATACAATAGATTTTTTATCTCATCTACAACTAAAGTTTGTGTAATTGGTTTGATATAATGCTTTAATGTAATTAAAGTATCTCTATCTATATAAACTGCATCAATTAATACTTGATATTGACAAGATATATTTAGTTCAATTTCGCCTTCTTGACCTCTTTCCAAAATCACACCCAAATCTAATTTAAAATCTTCTTTTGATTTGATTGTAAAGCTCTTATTGGACAAATTGACAAACCAAGAATCAAAATTTGGTGAGTTTAATGCAATATCCTTTATCAATAGGTCTTTATTGCTTGTATTAATAACTGTAGCGGTCAAATTTGTCGAATCGCAAGTATTTACTACTTTATTCTCAAAACTCACTTCTAAGCCAATTGTATCACCTGGCACAGCAAAACCAATTATTGTTACGGTATCTACTTTGAAAGCAAAATTTGGTAAAGCGTCATTTCTCACTCCAATTTTCAAAAAGTGGGCACCAACTCTTGTTGGTTTAAAGTTAATATCTATCAATCTTTGATAGCCAATATTAAATTTACCTGTTTGATTGAAATTTGTAGATAGCTCAAAAGCATCAATATCGCCAGAAATTGGTTCAATATCTGAAATAGTTAAGTCTTCACTTCCACTTACTTCAAACATCAAACTATCTCTGCCTTGTGTATTGCCATTAACTATACACTTACCCATATCTATTAATCGAGTTTGAATTTGAGGTAAAGTTGCCTCACCCTCTATTTCAAAAGTAATCATTTCATGGAATCGCCAATCAACTGTTAATTTATTTATATATAAATATCCTGCAAAATCTTCATTTTGCGGTATAAAATTGAAATTTAAAGTAAGACTTTCATTTGGTTCAAAGGTTTTACCTTTTAAAGCATTTATTATATTCTCGGTATTGCTGTCGTCTCTTGTTTTATTAATAACGACCTCTTCAATTCTACCTCTATAGTTGCCTGTATTTTGAATAATTATAGTCGTATCATTGAATGTACCCAATCGTCTTTTACCCCAATCCAAATTTACAACTTGAATTTTGGGTGCTCCACCGCTGCCAGTAACTCTTAGAACGTTATCAATATTAAAATTATTATTTAATCTAAAATTAAATACATAATCACCTACAGAATCAGGTGTAAAACAAACATTTTTGATAAACAAAGTATCGCCAATTTTAATTTCAACTGGGAATAGTCCAACTGTATCAATTAAAATTGTTTTACCCCAATTATCCTCAAAACCCAAGAATGTAAGGTTAGGGGCGGTAATATCTACATCACCTTTATTTATCCAAAATATATCAGTACAAACTGTATCACCAACTCTAACCAAACCAAAATCATGGTTTTCAGGTCTTAGGTTAGGTAATTTAAAATTTGCAGCTATCAAAAGAGTAGTTTTATAATCACATTCATAAGTAAATTCAATTCTTTCTAAAAAGTCAATTATTAAGTCCGAAGATTTTACACAAACTTTAATTGTAATTTCCTCATTAGCTTTGAATGTATATGGCAATTTTATAGGCAACGTAACATCTATCCCTAATGCAGTAACATCAGATAAACTATTTAATGTAATTGTTCCACTACTTTCATTTTTGATTTTATAATCAAAACACTTCTTTTCAGGAAAATACATTGTACCAATATCATAATATGGAATTTGTGTGATTTTGATTCCAGTATATTCATATCTAAATAATTTACCTTGCCCTTCCTTGTCTCTAAATTCAAAAGCAAAAATTCCGTCTTTACCTCTATCAATTGGATTTGCTTTAAAATTTACTAACTTACTTGTATCTCTAATTGGATCTATAGTCCAAGTGAAATTTTTAGTTTCTGGCATCACAGTTAGAGATTCAATTCCCCTATCAGTAGGTATGTTGTCGGTTATATTTCCAATTACATTCCCACAATCTTCTGTTGAAGCAATTTCAGGTGGCGTATCATCTGTAATATTTACATTTGAAAGTAAAGAGCCAAGTGGATTAGCATAAGCGTCATAAGCACCACCACCAAACATAATACCAGAGAACTTGCCTTTGTTAGAGTTGATTTTGTAAGTTGTATTTTGAGTTAATTCAATTATTACATAACTATATCCAGTGGATTGGAAGCCAATTGTATAAAAAGTATTGCTTAGATTACTAACTAAACCACCATTTATAGAAAGGTCTTCTATAGCAGCATCTTCGCAAATAATTATACACCTGTGCCAAGAATACTGGTCAGCAGGATTTCCAAAACTATCATTAAAATCTGAAATATTGTTTTTTGGTGTACGAAAAAGCATACTATTTATATATTGATTAGCAGGCGTAACCACAGAAAAAGCAGGGTCAAAATAATTATAGCGTGGATTGATTGTGCCTTCTCTGCTCGTAAATTCAGTCAATAAAAATTGCTTAGTTGATTCCCAATAAGCACCTTCATTTACATCTTTTACTTCAACAAAATCGCCAGCATTAACTAAAGTATAA
>JBEICW010000202.1:0-5949 GCA_040383785.1 Ignavibacteria bacterium
AAATTATTAAAAATGGTTGTATCTTGAGATAAAGGTATTGTATTAAATGGTACAGTAGAGAATTGAACGGTACTATAATAATCTATGTTCCTTAAATTCTTTTTTGAGTTATCATAAGCGTCAACTAATAATCCAATGTTATTATTATATGCCATTGAACCACTAAAATCCAAAACATAAGACACTGATAAAGACTTGAGATCTTTAATACGTTTTTCAACAACCTTAAAATTTTCAATTAAATTAAATTTATTACAACTATCCTTTAATGTTTTCCAAAATGATAAATCTTTGTTGTAAGGTGGTGCTAAATTAGCAACTTTATTTCCATTTTTATCAAAAACATTAACTAATAATTTTACTTCATTCGGGTATTTTTCTAAACTTATATTAAAGATTCTATTTTTTATATTATTTTTATCTTCTACGCTTTCGTAATTTATAGTTCCTTTAAAATATTTAGAAGGAGTTTTATTTATTTTTTCTGTTTCAGGTATTGAAATTATTTTAGGCGGTTCCTCAATTTTAATAACAACGGGTTCTGGTTCTTTTACTATTTCTTTCTTTTCTTCAATTTTTTGAGTACAAGACGCTAAATAAAAAAAACTAGTAAAGATTATTAAAAATATTTTTTTCATATAAAACACTCCTTTATTAAAATTTAAATAAGATTTATTTTCAAAATTACTGTTAAATTAATTCATTTCATACCCTAATAATTAGGGTATTATTGACATTTTTGGCTTTTTTTTGATTTATTATTAATATTAATTCACAAATATAGCCTAAAAGAAAAAAAAAGGCATTTAAGAAAGATAATTTATTTATTTTGTTTATGATTTTTTGTGTTGTTATTTGGGAAGCAACCTACCCAACCCTTCCAAAAGAAGGGCTTAAGAAAAAAATAATTAAAGAATATATTCGTTAAGTGTTGATATAAATTAAAATGTGAGAAATATTATGTTATCATTACATCCACAATATATCAAAGATAATTCTGGAATAGATACTTTTGTTGTATTAACTGCTAATGAATATGAGTCTATTTTAGAAGTTATCGAAGATTATGAAGATATTAAATTATTTGACAATGTCTCAAATGACCCTAATACAAATTTCATTGATTTAGATAAATTTAAAGTTGAAATGGGTCTGTGATGTATCAAGTAAATTTATCAAATCAAGCCGCAAAAGAGTTAAAGAAGTTGCCTAAAAGTACTTTAAATGATATAATTTTAAAAATCGAGGAACTCAAATCTAATCCACGCCCCATAAATTGTAAAATACTAAAAGATAGAGATGCATATAGAATTAGAATAGGTAATTATAGAGTTATTTATAATATAAATGACAATATTCTAATGATTTTAGTAATTGCAATTGGACATAGAAAAGATATTTATAATTAAAATAGAAAAATGGGACAGGTCGCGACCTATCCCTACAAAATATTATTTTTATAGTCTCACCTTTGGGGAGATTTAGAGGGGTCTCTTTCGGAAGCATTGTTCGAGACGCTTGGGTATTCCCCAAAACTAATAAATCGGTTGCCTATCTTTGTCGGAGACAAATTAAAAACATTATATATTTCTTTTGGTAGATTTTATTTTTTCTAATATATACTCTTGGGCACTAAAGTCTTCTTTTTTAGTTTTTGGTTTGGATTTAATATATTCTCCATTTTCCTGCAAAAACCATGTTTGATTGGTGTCTTTTAGGTATAATGCTAATATTCTATCTATTCTACGTTGTAGCGTTTGCTCCAAAATTGGGAACATTATTTCTACTCTTGTATGCAGGTTTCGTGTCATCCAATCTGCACTTGATAGATAATATTCCTCGTCCCCACCATTTTTGAAGTAAAATATTCGGCTATGTTCCAAAAATCTACCGATAATACTGCGAACTTCAATATTTTCACTAACGCCTTCTATTCCAGGTTTTAGTGCACATATTCCTCTAACTAAAAGTATGATTTTTACACCTTTGATTGATGCTTTGTATAAAGATTGAATTACTTCTTTATGAGCCAAAGAGTTCATTTTGGCAATTATTACCCCTGGGTTTTCTGGAGTGTGTAATTCAGCTTCTCTATTAATCATTGCCACAATTCGATTTTTTAGGTCATTAGGCGCTAATACTAATCGTTTCCATTCTTTGTATTCAGAATATCCTGTTAGATAATTGAATAAATTCATTGCATCTGAGCCAAATTCTTCGTCAGATGTAAAAAAAGCCATATCTGTATATAATCTTGAAGTAGTTTGATTATAATTACCAGTAGAGAGGTGCAAATAAGTTTGGAGTTTATTATGTTCTCGTCTAATTACCATCACGATTTTGCAATGGGTTTTTAATCCAATTACGCCATAAATTACATTTACCCCAACTTTCTCTAATTCTCTTGCCCAGACGATATTATTTTCTTCGTCAAATCTTGCTTTTAGTTCAACAAATGCTGTTACACTTTTTCCATTTATTGCGGCGTTTTTTAGTGCTTGAACTACTGCCGCATTGCCACCAACTCTGTATAATGTAATTTTGATTGCCAATACATCTTTATCTTCGGCAGCTGTATTTATAAATTTTAGTGTAGAATTAGTAAATGAATCAAATGGGTGATGAACCATTAAGTCTTTTTTGTGTATGGCATGAAATATATTTGATTCATCTTTAAATTCTACTAAATTCCGAGATGTAAATGGCTTATCTCTTAAATTGGGCATATCAAGTTTGGTTAATTGCATAAAATCTGGCAAATTTAGTGGCCTGCCGACAATGAACACATCTTGATTTTCTAATTCTAAGGTTGAAATTAGTAGTTTTAATAGATAATCTGGCATTTCGTTGCTTACTTCCAATCTAACTGCGGCTCTACCCCAAAGTCTTTCTTTTACTTGCTCTTCTACTTCTGATAATAAATCCTCCGCTTCATCTTCTGCTATTTCTATATCAGCGTCTCTTGTAACTCTAAAAGGAACTGCTGTTTCAATTTCTAAGCCAGGGAATAGGTAAGTGCTAAAACTGATTATAATTTGCTCCAGCAACATAAAATGGTGACCACTTTTGCCTTTAAGTTCAACAAATCTCGGCAAAGTAGAAGGTAATTGCAAAAATGCAAGCTTCTTTTCAGATTCTTTGTTGGTACTTTTGATTACAAAAACAATATTTAGTGAGCGGTTTATTAATCTTGGGAATGGGTGAGCGGGTCCTAAAGATAATGGAGTAAGTATTGGCAATACTTGCTCACAGAAAAATTCTCTGAAATATTCTAATTCTTTAGGTATCAAATCGCCACCTTGATGAATAAAAATATCATTTTGTTCCATTTCTGGAAATATTTCATTCATCAAAATATCTTCTTGCAATTGGTATAACCCCAATAGTTTTTTGCGAATTTCTTGCAATTGTCTAGCTGGAGTTTTTCCATCATAAGATAGTTCCATTATCCCTTCAGATAATTGGCTTTTTAGACCAGCAACTCTTATCATAAAAAATTCATCTAAATTTGAACTTAAAATCACTGCGAATTTTAGTCGTTCCAATAATGGATGTTTTTTATTTTGTGCTTCGAGTAATACTCTATAATTAAATTCTAATAAGCTAAGTTCTCTATTTAGATAATATTTAGGATTGGTAAAGTCTAAAGCAACCTCTTTATTTGCAACTTTATTCCCAGTATTAATATCTTTAACTTTACTTGTTCTTTTAATCATATTTATTTGATTTTTTTGATTACTTTTTTTATTTTTTGAATATTTATAGAATAATATCAGAATAATTTAGCTTATAAATATATTAATTTAGCTAATACCCGGAATTTGTTTTAGTACATTTACTGCAGATTTTAATTTAATTTTATCTACATAATTTGAAGTTTGAACTTCGTTAGATAAATACAAATCTAATGCTGCAGAAAATTTACGTGTATGGATTAATCCCGATGCAAGAACAAATCTTCTCAAACCTTCAATATCAATATTTTCAGATTGAAAACTAAGCCACTTTACCATATCTTGAAAATTATCTTTTGATAATGCAATTTGAGCTAATCTTATATGAACTCTTTCGTTTTGTTCCAAACTTAATTCTTCATTATCAACACATTGACTAAAGTAACTATAAGCTTCATCGAATTTTGACATCGAAAAAGTTGTTTCACCAAGGTGAAATTTAAGCCAATTATCAAATGGGTTTTCTGCTAATTCCAATTCTAATAATGATTTATTACGTGTCATTTTTTCTTCTGAACTAACACTATATCCAGTATGAATAATCGTTATTTCAGAATCCAATATTTCTAATCCATTTTGCTCGATTGATGGTCGTATTTGCTCATGGATACGCCCTCTAAATCTAATATTTTTATCAGATTTGAATAATCTTGTGTAGCGGTGTTTGAAGCTTGGTGCTGTTTCTTCTGTACCTAATGCGTTATGAATTAATACATTAATTCCGCCAATATGGCTTAATGTATTTTGATTATCGTTTAGTTTTTGTATTACGTTTATTAATTCAGAAATTGACTTTTCATCAATAAATTCATCTGCATCTAAAGATAGCACCCATTTTTCACGTACATGAGACAATCCAAAATTTCGAGATTCAGAGAAATTGTCACTCCATTTTTTGAAATAGACTTCGGCACCTAATCGTGATGCTAATAGTGGAGTGTCATCATCCGAACCGGTATCCACTACCACTATTTGGTCAACAATGTTTTTCACTGACAAAATCGCATTTGTAATATTAGCGGTTTCATTTTTTACAATTATCAAAAGTGCTAAACTTAATTTTTCGCTCATTTTTTTGCTATTATTTTTTTAAAACTTATCTTTAAATTTCTATTCAATTTATTTAAATTTTTTTAGCTTTTTAAAAATAAAAATAATATTATTAAATCTTTGTAAAATTTAAATTATATAAACTTCAAATTTACAAACTAATTGTTAAATTTGTGTTAAAAAAACAAAATTTCTGAAATATTTTTATAAAAAACAAATAAATATGATAATTATTGCTAATATTTTTGATTTTTTGTTATTAATTTACACAAAACCTTTTTTATACATAATTTTTAATTAAATTATTTGTTGAAAGTATCAGATATAATTTATATTTTATTAATTTTATAATTGGAATTGAATATTTTAATTGGTAATTTGTGCAATTAAGAAAATTTAAGAAAAAAAAAGTATAAGTAATATAAATTTAAGAAAAAATTAAAAAATCTAAACATATTTTCCAGAAAATGTAATTTTTAGGATTTTTTTTTGTTATTGTAAATATATATCTACTTTATTTGAAAAAATAAAAATAAATTCGTAATTTGAATTTTTAAATTAAAATATAAATTAACAGTTAGTTACAGGAGTTGAATATGGACAGTTATTTACACCTTAATTTTTCTCTTTCTAATTTTATTTGTCTTACTAATTCTAATAAATCTAAATACATCAATAAAAAGTTAGTTTTTAGTTTAGTTACAACTTTTGTTATAACTTTATTTGTGTTTTTTAGTGATAGTAACTTGCTTTTTGCACAAAAAAAAGAAGTAATTGATTTGCCAATTAATAAGCGAACTTCTTACGAAGGCAGGCACTTTTGGATAGGATTTATGCAAAATGAAGTACAGCAAATCCAAAGTGGCAAACCAGTTCAATTAAAACTTTTTTTAGCAGCAACAAAACAATCAAGCGTAAAAATAATAATGCCTGATGGCACGGAATTAAATAATTTAGTGCCGGATAATGGCGTTTCTATTCGTGATATTTGGTCTAATTATGAATCGCGTAATTCAGAAGTTGTAGAGAGAAAAGGAATTGAAATAATTGCAACTGAGCCAATTACTGTTTATGGCTATTCCAGTCAGATTACAACAGGTGACTTATTCACTGCAATTCCAACTGCTCAATTAGGTTTAGAATATAGAATTGTTACAATGCCTAA
>JBEICW010000203.1:0-5929 GCA_040383785.1 Ignavibacteria bacterium
ACTTACTGATATAAAGTTTGGAGGTGGTGTTGTAAAAATGTTAAAATCACAATTTGGAATTGATGCTAAAGTTGATAAAACATTTGGAAATATACCAACCGTATCTTTTGCAAGTAAGAAAGTAGTTAGTGAAGGTAAATACTATGTAACCTACAATAAAGGTAGAGGACAGGGTAAAGGTTTAGAAAAAGAATTTGACCAAAAGAATTTTAGAACAACCGATAAACCAAAAGTATTCAATTCATTTAAGGATGCAAAGAAATACGCAGAAGCTGCAGAAAAAATGTTCCGTAACTCAATTGGAGGTGGTGTTGCATATTATGTATCTGATGAAAAAATGAATAAAGTAGAAGAATCTATAAACGAAGAAAAAGTTTATATTGATTATCTAAATAAAGCAAAAGGATTCAAACAGGATAGGATTAAATTCAATTCTTATGAAGCTGCCGTAAAATGGGCAAGAAAGAATTTTGAAAAGTTTAATCCAGATATGATTAAATACGAATCAGTAAACGAAGCAAGTCAAAACACACCTGCCAAAACTGCAAAAGAATTAGCGGATTCCGTATTAAGATGGTATGATTTTTACACAAATTATATCGATGATGGTGGACAGAGAAGAAGAGCCATAAAGAGTAATGAAGATATTTCAGAATGGTTTAATTCACATCCTAGTGATTTAAAAAAAGATGCACTTAAAATTATAAAATCAAAAATAGATTCTTCAAAAGGACCGGAAATACAAAGAGTTTTTGGTAAATCTACTACGGATAAATAAAATACATATATTTATACATTATAGAAGTAATACTAAAAGTACAAATAATGAAAAAATCACAATTATTGGAACTTATTAAAAATGTTGTAAGAGAGGAACAAGACTATCAACAACTTTTTAAACATATGTTGGATAAAGTAGGTAAATCAATTACTGACATGTCTGATGAACAAAAGAAGAAATTTTTTAATGCAGTAGATACTGCTTACAAAGCGAAATCTGAAGGAAAATTAAGAGGATATAATGAAGCTGAATTAACTGCGGGTCAAAAGAAAATTGATACCGATGGTGATGGTGAAATTGAAGGTTCCGATTTAGCAGCATTAAGAGCTGGTAAAAAAGTAAACGAAGATGTTAATTTTAGAGATGGTAAATATCGTTTTTATTCTAAACAAGGTGTTGGGTATTTAACCTATGATGGTAGAGAAATATCTTCAGGTGATTTTGATTGGGAAGATGGAAGCAATTCATATTGGATGTATCATTCTTCTTGGGGTGGTCAAAAAGCATTTGATACTGGTAAAGATGTAATTGCATATTTCAAAAAAAATAAGATAACAACTGAATCAACAAACGAAGGGGTTAAAAAAAAAAAGTAAATGAAAATCTAGCTATTGGAATACTGGCAACACTAACTGGTATTATTATTGGCAAAATTGCATTATATTATATAGGAGAATTAATAGAAAAAGGAATTAAGTATTTTAATGGTTCTAAAGAAACTGAAAAAGAAATATCAGGAATATTAGATAAATTACAATCAAATAAAAAATTTATAAGTGATGTTACTGAATATATTGAAAAGAATAACGGAGTAAACGCTGCAGCTGCAGATAAAATGGTTAAATCTGATTATATTCAATCTCTTATTAAAAAAGTAAATAACGATAATGTTGATAAAGAAGATATTGAAAGTGGTTTAAAAAATATATTTTTGAAAGCTTGGTCTAACGACAGTAAGAAAGCAATTGAAAAGGTTAAAAACGATATAAAGTAAGATGAATAAAGGATTATTGATAGAAACCCATTTGTTTGAAGCAAAACTTCAACAAGAAGAAAATGGAACATATTTGGTAAAGGGCATCTTACAAAGAGCAGGTGCTGCTAATCAAAATGGTAGACGCTATCCTAGAGAAATTTTAGAAAGAGAATGTGCAAAATACAAACAACTTATTAAAGAACGTAGAGCGTTAGGTGAGTTGGACCATCCAGATTCTCCTGTTATCAACTTAAAAAATGTATCCCACAACATTAGAGAAATCTATTGGGAAGGTGATGATGTATGTGGTGTAGTAGAAATTCTTTCAACTCCATCTGGTAATATCTTAAAAGAATTATTAAAAAATAATATCCGTTTAGGTATTTCATCACGAGGATTAGGTTCAGTAAAGGAATTAAAAGATGGGACCGTAATGGTTCAGGAAGATTTCGAATTGGTTGGTTGGGATTTCGTTTCTAATCCATCCACACATGGAGCATTTATGGCACCAATGAATGAATCAAAGCAGTGGGCTAAAATGGCAGAAGAATGTGGTAAGTGGTGTAAATCACAAGATTTAATGAGAGAAATTATAATAGAATTAAATTAACAAAAATATGGCAAAATTAGTAAATTTTATACCAGGCAGAAACGCAGCTCCAAAACCAACAATCAAAGAAGCATTGGATGATTTGGACACCAACTTACCAGTATCTATAGAAAGATATTTGGATAAAATGGTAGCTCAAATCAAAGGAATGAGTCTTTCTCGTAAAAAAGAAATTCTTGTACTAGCAAAGGTAATCGATGCTATGGGAATTGATAAGCAAGAAATGATGAGATACGTTTCAAAAATTAAGAAAAACGATATATTAAAGAAATAGTATGATACGTTTAAAAAATTTACTCAAAGAATCAGAAGAGCTTCAACAACTCCCAACGGAGTTGAAAAAACACTTTTTGGAAATTATTTCTACCTATGGACAGCATAGAGAAGGAATGCGTAGAAAATCTGACATCAGAACTATTGCTGAAACTTTAGGTGGGATTGCAGATGCTGCTCAAGAATACACTTTAAGAGAGGGTGGTGATTGGTTCGATAGAGTTACAATTAAGCGTAACATGAATGAATTGAAAAAATTACAATCTGCATTCGAAAAAGAATCTCTTGAAGCAAAAGCACAAGAAGAAAGATTAGAAGCTCTATATGAAGATATGGGACACGTATTGGGTAGATACTTTGAAATTGCTGATGTATCCGAAGAAGTTATGAAGCAACGATTGGGTAGAAGTTCAATTCAAGAAGCTAAAAAATACGATATTGGTTCTGGCTATATGGGAAATGGTTTAACTATTTGGAATAGAGCAGAAGAACAACATGGTGATTACAAAATAATCGCACATATTTCACCTGATGGAAAACTATCCATTAGAGATAAACAATTACCTGCTGATTTAAAGAAGATGTTCCAAATTTGGGCAGATTCTATGGCAAAAGGTAATATGGGTCCAAAATATTAAAATATAAAAATAATGTCACAAAAAGAACCTTTGAATGAACTAGGATTATTGGCAATACTTGGCACTATTGCATTCTTTGGGTTTATTACTATGTTCTTTAGTAAATTAGCCGATAATGTCGATGCATATTATCATGGTAGAAGTGTTGGAGTACAAAGAGCATTAAAAGATATTTACAAAAAATTATATGGTAACAGAGGGTTTATTAGTAGAATGAATGATATTGTTTCTACTACTGGAATTGGACCAGCTTGGATAACTGCATTTGTTAACGATTCATATACACAACGGATATTAAAACAATATAAAGACGATCCAGATATTAATTACCAAGAATTAGAGTTGGAATTGACAAGAACTGCAACCAAAGCAATGAATGATGAGGCTACCGAAAGAGGAATAACATCTGACATGAGTAAGAAAATGCAGGCAATGAAATGGAAAGCATAAAAATAAATGGAAGAATTAGCATCATTATTATTACAAAGTAGAACCCAAGCTCACTCATTTCATTTAGGAGTTAAAGGAATTGGTTCTCATTCTGCTCATTTAGCATTGGGTGAATACTATGATTCAATTGGTGGATTGATTGATGGGTTAGTGGAAACATATCAGGGTAAAGAAGGTTTAATCCAAATATCTGGAATAGGAACATTGGATAAAAATAATGATATTAAAAATATAATTAAGTATTTTGAAACTTTATGTGGGATGGTAGCTAGATTAAGACAAAATCCTAAATTAAAAGATAGTTGGTTACAAAACGATATTGATACGGTTGTATCTCTGTTATATAGAACAAAATACAAATTAGTAAATCATCAATAATAATTATGATTATAATTGATATTAAAAACGGTAATATAGAACTAGCTCTGAAACAATATAAGAGAAAAGTTCAGAACATTAAACAAGTAGAACAGTTAAGAGAACGGCAGACATTTGTTAAACCATCCGTTAAAAATAGATTAGAAAAAGAAAAAGCTATAAGAAAGAATCAAAAAGATTTGGGTTTTCTTTAGTTTTCTAAAAAATTTATATATTTATTTTCGAATATCCTATCTCATATAGGATTTTTTAATTAAAGTACAGTTGATTAATGAATACCCTTCTTTATAAGGCGTGACCGAACAATCAGCATAATCCTATTGGAGTTTTTTAGAAATAACTTCACAATCAAAAAAACATATTAAAAAATGGCAAATTCAAAATTATTGAAAGAAGCAATCGCTGATGCCAAAGCCGTTAAAGAAACCGCTTTAGCAAACGCAAAACTTGCGCTTGAAGAGGCATTTACTCCACGACTTCAATCTATCTTATCTCAAAAGATGAGAGCAGAAGCAGAAATGGAAGATGATGCAGAGCAAGTAGACGAGGAATTAAGTTCAGATGGTATCGGGTCTAAATCAGACGCCGGATATCCTCAAACTCCTGGTGCAAATCCATCTTACGATGCAATTACTGACTTATCAGTAGGTGTAAAGAAAGATAGTGGTAAGCCAGAGGCAGCAGGTACTGACTACAAAAAAGTAGCAGATATTAACGAAGAAGATGAATTCGACTTCGGTGGTGAAGAAGAATCTGATAAAGATGCAGAAATTGCTGAATTAAAAGCAAGATTAGCAGAATTAGAAGGTGAAGACGAATTCGGTGGTGCAGATGAATTCGGTGGTGAAGAAGAAGGTGACCCTTTCGCAGCAACAGAAGAAGAAGACCCAATGGCAATGGCTGGTGGTGAAGATGATTCTTTTGGAGAAGACCCAATGGCGGGTGAAGAAGAAGACGAAATGGGATTGGAAGCTATCATCAGAGAATTAGAAGCACAGTTAGGTGATGAAGAAGAGCCAGCTATGGAAGGTGAAGAAGAAGAATACGAAGAAAACCCTTTCCCAGCTAACGAAAATTTAGCAGATGGTTCAGAAGCAGGTACTGATAAAGGTGAAGACCCTAAAGTAGTAGTAACTAACGAAGGTGAAGAAGAAGATGAAGATACGGTTGATTTAGCAGAAATCTTGAGAGAAATGGAAGATGAATATGGTTCAAGTGAAGAAGAGCCAAAAGCCGAATCTCTAAAGAAAGACTTGAATGAGGCGTACCGAACTATCAGAACTCTTCAAAAAACTATTAATGAGGTGAACTTATTGAACGCCAAATTATTGTTTGCAAACAAATTATTCAGAGCTCACAACATGACTAACGAACAAAAAGTGAAAGTGATTGAAACTTTGGATAGAACAAAGTCAGTAAGAGAGGTTAAATTGGTGTTCTCTACATTAGCAGAGAATTTCAAATATACTTCATCTTCTAACAAATTAACTAAAAAGGCTATTTCAGAAGGTATCGCTAGTAAAGCAGTTAAATCTACAAAACCTGCTCAATCTAAAGCGGTAATCAATGAATCAGCTAATTTTGCTAACAGATTTAAGAAATTAGCAGGTATTATTAAATAATTTAAATAAAACAAATAAATTCATTTAAAATGAACATTAAAAAATTAATGAGCGGCGCTAACCCACAGAGCGTGATGCTTGAGCAAACCAGAGGTTTGAAAGGCAAATGGGAAAGAACAGGTCTACTTGAAGGAGTAGGTTCTGAAACTACAAAGCATGGTATGGCAGTAATGCTTGAAAACCAAGCAAAACAATTATTGG
>JBEICW010000204.1:0-5910 GCA_040383785.1 Ignavibacteria bacterium
AAATTTTGTAAATGCAAATCCATCCATTCAAATTTTAGGATTATCATTTTTAATCTTAATCGGATTTATGTTGATTACCGAAAGTATGCATTTATCCAATGCTGAATTAGCGGGTCAACACGTAGGAGCCGTTCCAAAAGGCTATTTATATTTTGCAATTACCTTCTCATTGGCTAATGAGTTTATCAATATGAAGATGCGAAAGAAAAATTAATTAAAATTAGGAACGAATTTATCGGGACATAACAGCCGACCATATCCTACATTACAATAAAAAAATGGTGATTTTGTCAAATCACCATTTTTATTTTCATTACTATCAGAGTTAGAATTTATCAATATTAAGTTTTTAGATTTTTAAAATATATTACCAATTTGAAATTTTAAAAACCTTTTTATTAATAACAGTAATTAATAATTTTCTATCAGTATTTAAGCCAAAACTACAATACAATTTATATCCATTAGGATACTCATCTCTGGATTTTATAACCCAAGCTTGCAAAGGAATTGGTAATAATTCTTCAGGCATACCAATTGTAATATTTCCATTTAAAGCATCATCAACATATTTTTTTCCGTATTTTTTGGTCATATCTGCAATAACCTTCTTATTTCCTTGTACTCTATTTATTTCCTTTGACTTTTCATTGTACAAATCTCTGGTTTCCCTTTTTAATTTTGATGTAAGGGAATGTAACATTTCATTTGGAAAAAATCCTCCTGAATAATTAGTTTGAAATTCTTGAATAGTTAATGTAATATTTGTCTTTTCATCCATGTATTCTTGAGACTCATAGATTTCATTATTTTTAAAATCCAACTTTGGAAAAGCAAATATTTTGTTAAAATCAAGATTTGTATCTATTAGTATATCATCAATTTTTAAATCTGAATTATCCAAAACGCTTTTGAATTTCATCTCATCATTAAATATTTTTTCCCAATAGCCGTCTTTATTCATTACATTTAAATCGTTTGAATTTTTTGATTCTAAAAAGTAATAAAAAGAATCTGAATCACTATTTGGGAAATTACCTTTCCAATCAGCAAAATAATTTTCCTGTAATTTTGAATAATTAATTTTTAATATTTTTAAATTATTTAACCCAACTGAAACTTTTGCTTTCAAATTACCATTATTATCTTTAAAAGCTTTTATTTTATCAATACTTAAGTCTTTACCATCTATATCAATAATTTCTTTGTAATCAATATTAAAATTGAAACCATTTATTTTGATAGATTTAGAAAAATCAAAAGGATTATTTGAATCATAATTGTTACTACTCAAAAAAACAGTCATAAATTGTCTTTTTTTACTAATATAATTGCCATAATCATTTAAACGAACTACTTCTTTTTGTTGAAGTATTAATAATTTAAATTTTGATTTTTCTATATTATTTTTAAATGTGGTTATCTCATTTTCTAATTGTTTTAACTTTTGAATTAGCTCTAATAATTCATTTTTTTCAATTACTAAAAATTTATCTTTATAATCTCTATTATAAAATTTACTTTCATAAGTTATAAAATCTTTATATTCAATTATATAATATTCTTTTTCTTCCTTTTTAAAACTAAATATATTCTGAATTTTTTTTGATAAATCATTGAAATAAATCACCTCATGTTTAGATTTAAATCCCTGAGGAAAAAAAACCAATATTTCTGAAAAAACATCATTTATCTTTCCAATAAAATTAAAATTAATTGGCCAAAAATCAGATAGATTATAATTATTTAAAAGAGTGATTTCTTCATTAAAATTACCAACTTTAACAATTTCTTTTATTTTAACATGATTGCTCAAGTTTTGATTCAAATCGTGCAAAACAGCATTTGATTTAATTTCTTTCATTATTTCTTTACTAGTCTGAGGAAACACATTGCCACAGCTAAGCAAAATAATATATAAAATTATTTTTTTCATATTTTTTAATTTAAATGATTAATTTCATAGAAAACACCTGAATTCAGTTGTTCATCTATTGTTAATATATATTCTTCTTTAGACTCAAAATAGTCAGGCCAAAAACTAGAAACATAACACCACATTAAATCAGCAACATCCTCTTTCTCAACAGTTAAACGATCTAAATAATAGTTATACCTTTCACTGCAAAAATAATCCTCATCTAATTCGTCTTTTATTTTCTTTTTTTCAGTTGGAAAGCCTTGGATTAAATATTTTTTTTCTTCACAATAGTCAATAATTAGATTTTCAGCCTCTAGTTCTAATAATTCAGAATCCTTAAACTCATCAATACCCTTTTCATCAATAGTGTGATGTTTTTGAGCAAGTTGTTTGATTTTAGTTATTATATCATTCATTGAATAATTATTATTTTAAATATTCTTTTGCAACCAATGAAATTCTTTTTAAATAATCATTTTTAATATTCATACTTAATTGTCTGGTGTTAATTAACACTCTTTTTCCATCACTATAAACTTTAAATCTTTCATTAGGCTTTGAGTAATCATTAATTAATTTTAAATTGAAAATTTCATACACTTGATTGTCATTTAAATAATTCCCACATGCGCAAATTATCACATTGAATGAATTATAGTAATCATTTTTTAAAAATTCAATTCTATAATAATTACTCAAGGAATTTATTTGACTTAATTTTGAAGGTTTATGATTTACTTCACTTATAAAAACATGATCAAAAAATTTGTTCTCATTTTTATCTATTTGTATATTATCTAGAATATTACTTATCAAAGTATGATATTTATTGTAGGTATGTCCGCCTCCACCCATTTTAACCATATATGGCCTAAATGCATTAACATAATTTAATTTAGTATCGTAAAATTTATTTTTGTTTGGTAATATATTATTGTCAATATAATTTTTCCATTCGTATGGATTATTAATACTTTCATATAATAATATTTCATTATTATGTTCATTCACATCATAACCTTGTTCTTTTCCAAAAATCAATATATTAGAGTTTGGATTACCAAAACCAACATAAAAAGGGTTCGGCTCATTTTTTAAATTATTTGAGTAAAAAGAATTACTGCTTTCTACTGCTGAATTAACTAATTCTTTAAAATATTTTTTATACATGATGTTTTTTTTTACAAAAACAAACTTATCAAATATTGCGTTTAAGAATCCCTCCAAGTTACTTCAAGTTTTAAATGATTATATCAGATAACTAGATTTTATTATTTTTACTTTATGAATGAAACTAAAAAACATATTAAACAAATTTGTACTCAAATTGAAGTTTCGGTAAATCGGAAAATAAATAGTTATCAAGATACTATTTGGATATCTGACTTGTTTAAAGACAAAAAAATACTCATTTCTGCTTCAACTTTTGCTAGAATTTTTAGCATAACTAACTCAAAAACTAAACCTTATAAAGCTACATTAGATAATTTAGCTAAGTTTCTTGATTATAAGGATTGGGAAAACTATATAAATTATCAATCTAAATATCATTCCCATTCAAATATATTTTTAAATGAAGATGCCAATGGTTTTTCAAAAATTAATCTTGAAATAGCATTACTAGTAAAAAACTATGAAGCTGTTAAATTGGAATTGGATAAATACGAAAAATTTATTACAAGCAATAGTATTCATTTTGATGTAGCCAACTTAATTGGTAAATACGTAAAAATAAATAACTATGATAATGAACTTCTAATCATTTTAGCTAAATCAGCTGCTGGAAGAAGATTATTTTATGGTTGTTTTGTAGATGAAAATAATGAAAATGATTATTTTTCAAAAGCGATATATAATTACTATTTACCACAAGTTCCAGATTTTGAAAATACACTTTTTGTTACTTGTTTTATATTAGCACAAAAAATATATTTCGGAACAATTGATTATCCAATACTTAATAGATATCAAAATTTAATAAAAGATATTGATATAGAAAACCTTCATTACCATTTAATTTCAAGATATTTTGAATGTAATATTCTTATAGATGGAACAAATAAAATATTACATAAAAATGTAGAGAATTATTTAAACCTAATTTCTCATTTTGCTTTCATTAAGCAAAAAAACGAGTGGTTATTGGCAAGAAGTATTAAAGCACTTCTACATTTTGGATTCAAAAAAGAACTGATAAATCATAAAAAAATTAATGAAGCAATTCTCACTTCATTAATGAAAAAAAGAAAATCAAATAACTCAGCAGCTCTTTATATTATTCAGCTTTATTACTTATATTGTAATTATAATTTAAATAATGGCGCCTATCATCCGTTTTATTTATCAAATGAATACTTACAAGGAAACTCTACAGAAAAAATCGCTATTGAATCCGCAACTACTTATGTTTTTGCAAAAGGAAAAAACCAAAAATTAATTAAACAAAATCTACAAGAGTATTGTAAATTAAATAAAATAAATTGGATTCTAAATTTAGTGTTTAAGGAATAAAATTTAGATCAATAACAAAACACTACTAATTGTAATAAAAGAAATTAATATCCAGTCTTCTTTAAATAATTTTTCTTTAAAAAAATAGAATCCAGTAGCTAAAATTAACACTTCAAATATCAACCCAATCAATATATTTAGGCTTACGGGAAACAATATTAATGTAAAATTACTTAAAAAACTTCCACCCGCAATTAAAAACCCCATAAGAAGACAATACAGTAAATCTCTATTACTAATTTTAGGTGGCAATATCTTTTTGTCATTATAAACAATTAATAATAAGCATGACGCAAAAACACAAATTTCAAGGATAATACTAAAATTTAAAACACCAAACTTTTTAATTGGGATTAAGTATAAAACAAAAGATATCCCCCAAACAAAATTTGATAATAGCGTAAAAAGAAATTCTTTTGAAAACTTTATTTTCATAATATTATTTTTTTGATGAATTAGTAAGCCAATTACAATTATTAAAAATGATAAATATTTAGACCAACTTATTATTTCATTAAAAATTAGTATAGAAGTAATAAATGAAAAAAAAGATGTAATACCGCTTACAGGTACTATAAAACTTAACCTACCATTCTGCAAAGCTTTTGTATAAAAATAAAGTCCCCAAAAACTAAATAAGCATATCAGAATACAGACAATCCAATCATATATAGACGGTGAAAATTCATCATTTATAGTTAGATCAACTTCAAAATATAAAAAATAAAACTTGATTAATAATAAAAATAATAATGATGATACTACTCGATAAAAAATAAAATGATAGTTTTTAACATCCAAAGTCAATACTTTCTTCCAAACAATCCCTGAAATAAAAAAAAATATTGCTGAAATAATTTTTATTATTAGGGATGTTTGAAAATCAAGCATTATAAGTTTTTTATTTTCTTTAAAATTGAACTTAACTTCAACTAAAACCTTTACTAAGACAATCCTGTAATCACTCCGTTATTATCAATATCA
Source organism: Ignavibacteria bacterium (assembly GCA_040383785.1). Classification (GTDB taxonomy): domain Bacteria; phylum Bacteroidota; class Ignavibacteria; order Kapaibacteriales; family UBA2268; genus JBDNHS01. The sequence continues at coordinate 5,417 of JBEICW010000204.1, forward strand.
ATTCGTTCTGCGTTTGGAACTGCTGGTAAACCTGGCATTCGCATTACTTCACCTAACAAAGGCACAATGAATCCAGCACCACTCGCAATTTCAAATTCACGAACCGTAATATCAAAATTCGTTGGGCGACCAATTAACTTTTCATTGTCTGAAAAACTCGCAGGTGTTTTAGCCATACAAACCGAAAAATGACTAAAACCTAAATCGTTAATCATTTTTAACTGCGATTTTGATTTTGGAGAAAACTCTACTGAATTCGCTCCATAAATTTCTTTAGCAACCGTATTTATTTTATGCTCAATACTATCCGAAGGTTGGTATAACGGTTTGTAATTGGCATTTCCTTTATTAATTTCTTCTACTACTTTTTCAGCTACTTCCGCCGAACCTTTTCCTCCATGAACAAAAGCAGTGCTTACAATTGCTGTAACTCCTTTAGTAGCACATAATGCTTTTAATTTATCATATTCAGCTTGTGTATCATCTGGAAAAGC
>JBEICW010000205.1:0-5907 GCA_040383785.1 Ignavibacteria bacterium
CATTTTTTACAGGCAAATTAGTTTCATTTTCAATAACTTTAATACTTTTGGATATTACTAAAAGAGGTAGAGTTAAATTTAATGAAAATAAAATTATTAATATTAAAGCAATTTTAGATATTTTGTATTTAAATAAATTATAAAGGCTTAATGGCATTTTGTATTGACTTACTTGATTAATTTTTTTAGTAATAATTTAAGACTTAATTGACAATATTAATGATAAATTAAGAATTATAAAATTATTAATGAAAAAATCAGAAATAATAAATTTGTAAAATTTAAGTTAATTATTAGAAAAAAACCGCTTATGAAGGTTGGGCTATGAAAAAAACTTCTCCACAAAAAATTTTTCATAAATCATAAGCGGCGTTATAAAGTCAGTTATATTAATTACTTAACAATAAATTTTAATTGATAGTTATTTGTATTTGAATTTAAACCAATAAAATACATACCTTTAGATAATTTAGAGATAACGTCTGTTGGTAAATTGATTTGGTTTAACCCAATATTTGAGTTGTAACTATTAGTATAAATTACATTTCCCATTAAATCAAATAAATTAATCACATAATTTTCATTAGAAACTGAAGACATAATTAAACTTGTATATTCACCAGAATTTAACTCATTTGGATATAAATAAAATGAATTTCCATTTTCATCTTTCACACTTTGTGCACTAAGATTTATTAAAGTAAATTCCATTTCACCAACCGGACCACCTACAAAATTTGTAAATACTATTTGGTACATATCGCCATCTGGAACATTTTGCATATTTTCCACTTTATATTTTTGTAAAAAGTGAGCTCTGTTATTTGAAAAAACATAATTTTGACCATTGAATTGTTTCCAATCCGAGCCAATTGTTGAGATATTATGTTTTAACTGTCCAAATTCTGGTGCAATTTGTCTATCTGTTGGATTAATATCATTTTCATATTCAACTCTTAATGACATTATATTACCATTAGTTCTAACTCCTGTTACAGGATAATATTGCTCTTGGATAAATGATAAATATCTTCCAAAAACTAAATCCCATTCAGTGGCAACTGGCTCTCTTTCAATTACTGTATCGCCAGTAAAACTGAAGTAAAGTTTATTGCTTTTTGTAGTGGAATAATCTACTTTAATTGATTTTTCATTATCACCATCTAAATCAGAATACAAAAATTGATAAAATCTTGCTTTACCATCTAAAATATCTATAAATAACTTTTTGTAAGTCCCATCAGCTAATTTAATTACATATACTGAATTACCTAATACATTGTGAGTTGCAACATTATATTGTCCCCAACCAAAGTCAAATGGGTCTGCAGAATTTGCTTTTCTACTAACCGAACCCAAACTCCATGTTGAGTCAGAATTGATATAGCGTTTCCAGTCTCCCATTTGCAAAATATCTATGGGATCATTATAATCTTCACCAACAAGATATAATTCTATACCTTTTGCATCATTTGTAGAAATACTTGCAGTTCTATCACTAGCACCAAAAGACAAATCCCAATTCATTGCATCTGTTTCTAATACAATTCCATTCGCCAAACTATACCAGATATCTTTAGCATTAGCCATACCGCCGATTGCTACTTTCTCTGCATTAGCTTTTGGAGCTGAAAATGCTAAAATTAAAAATACTGCGAAACTAAGTGTAAACTTATTTAACATGACTTACCTATAAAATTTAATGATTAAAAATCTAATTTGTTGTATTTAGTAAAAATTATTTTTTAATAAAATTAAATAACTTTTCTTAAATATTTTACTTAAAAACTATATTTATAAAATTTTTGACTTACAAAATTAATAACATAATTTTATCAATATAAAAATATCAAATTCGTGTAACCAAAGTGTTGTTTTTTGTAAATTAAATAAAATTTATAATTCAATTTAGTTTGTTAAAGAAAATAAAGTTAATTTTGTAATCTAAATAAACACAGAAAATGAAAAATTAATAAGGTTATTAATAAGGTTATATGTATCAAAGGATAAAAAGCATAATTGAGAGATATAATGAGGTTACAGAATATTTAAATGACCCAAATCTAATAAATGATGCTAAAAGATATAGAGAATTAAATAGAGAATACAAACAACTTAAAGACTTAGTTGAAATTGGGGAAGTATATCTCAAAGCTGTTAATGATATAGAAAATAATCAAGAAATGATTAATGATAAAAGTATCGATAGCGAATTGCGAGATATGGCTTATGAGGATTTGAAAGAATTAGAAACCAAAAAAACTGAAATAGAAGAAGATTTAAAAATTAGACTTATCCCTAAAGACCCAAATGACTTAAAGAACTGTATTATGGAGATTAGGGCTGGTACTGGTGGAGATGAAGCTGGTATTTTTGCTGGGGATTTGTATAGAATGTATGCAAGATATGCCGATAGAACAGGACTACAAATAGATATTATCACGATGAACGAAAGTGAAAAAGGTGGATTTAAAGAAATTGTATTTTCATTGGAAGGTGATGATGTTTATGGTAAATTAAAATTTGAAAGTGGAGTGCATAGAGTTCAAAGAATACCCGCTACAGAGGCAAATGGTAGAGTTCATACATCAGCTGCAACTGTGGCTGTAATGCCCGAAGCAGAGGAGTTAGATTTGGAAATCAGGGACGAAGATATAAGAATGGATGTATTTCGTGCCGGTGGTAAAGGTGGTCAAAACGTAAATAAAGTAGAAACTGCAATTAGAGTTGTCCATATTCCGACTGGTATTGTTGTTTCTTCTCAAGAAGAACGTTCTCAATTAAAAAATAAAATTAATGCAATGAAAGTTCTTAGAACTCGTTTATTTGAAATGAAGTCAAAAGAACAGCAAGATGAGATTAGTTCTAATAGAAGAGACTTAGTAAAAAGTGGGGATAGGTCTGAGAAAATAAGAACTTACAACTACCCTCAAAATCGTGTTACCGACCATAGATTAGACGGCGATATGAAAAACTATAGTTTGCGTGAAGTTGTTGATGGTGATTTGGATACAATTATACAAAATCTACAACTATTAGAAAGAGCTGAAATGATGAAATCTGGTGAAGCTTACTCTGAATAGTGGTTAATGGTTAGTAGTTAATGGTTATTAATAAAATGTAAAAATTAAACATAATAAAATATTAATATGGAAAATTTTGATAAAAAAGAATTAGTTAAGAATGTAGCAAGTTTGGCTAATTTACAATTTGATGATAATGAAACTGAAAAACTTGCAACTCAATTTGAAAAGATAGTATTTTATATATCTAAAATTGAAGAATTGGATTTAGATAATGTGAAACCGGTTTCACAAATAACGGACAAATTTAATGCTTTTAGAGAAGATATTGCAATGCCATCTGTTTCTACAAAAGAAGCTCTTGCTAATTCACCTGCTAAAAATGATTATTTTTTCAAAGTTCCAAAAGTGCTTGAATAGTTTTCAGTATTTATTTTATGTAACTTTATTGTATATGTTTAGTATAATTTAGATTAATAATTTATCAATTCTAAAAAAATATGAGATTTGAAGAACCAAAAATGACTGCTGTGGGAATTATTCCAGCAAGGTATAATTCTACCAGATTACCTGCTAAGCCATTAGTTTTGCTGAAGGGTAAGTCTATGATTAGTAGAGTTTGGGAAAATGCCAAGAATGCAAAAACTTTAGATGAAGTTTATATTGCAACAGATGATGATAGAATAAGAGTTCATTGCGAAGGTTTTGGCGCTAAAGTAATTATGACACCACCGGAATTACCAAGTGGCACTGATAGAATATATTATGCTTACAAAGAATTAGACCTTAGTCAAGATGTTATAATTAATATTCAAGGTGATGAACCTTTACTATTGGGTGAAGATATTGATAATTTATTCAATAGATTTGTTATATCACTTTCTGATGTTGGAACATTGGTTCATAAAATTGACAACATTAGAGATGTATTAAATCCAAATGTAGTAAAAGTAACTTTAAGACATGATAACGTTGCTTTATATTTTTCACGCAGTCCAATTCCATACATTAGAGATTTTAATTTAGAAGAGTGGCAAAATAAACATCAATTTTGGAAACATATTGGAGTATATGCCTATAAAACTTTTGCACTCGAAAAATTTTGTGAATTGCCACAAACAACTTTAGAATTAGCCGAAAATCTTGAACAATTAAGATTATTGGAAAATGGTTTTAAGTATCAATGTATTCCTATTCAACGTCAGTTAATCAGCATTGATAGACCTGAAGATGTAAAAGAAGTTGAAAAATATTTGTAATGTACTTAAAAAGCATTTATTAAATAACTATTTTTGAATATTTATTAATAAATTATCACAAATACAATGAGTTTAGTTTCTAAAATTAGTTAAATAAAATAAATTATCAAAAAAGTTTAGAATTTTCAATAATTTTAATTAATTTTGTTAATTGGTATTGTTATATATTCAAACTTAAAATTTAAGATTAGAAACTTCAACAATACATTTACTTATAAAGTTACAATAAGACCTTTTGATTTTAGTCAAAATTTAAAATTTTAAAATAGAAATTTAAGATTATTTAAGATATAAATATGCAAAAAAATCCCAAATTAGTATTACCTGAAATACCTAACTTACATAAATTAGAAGTTTATCAAGCGAATGGCGGTTATAATGCTTTCCGTAAAATTTTAGGTTGGAGTAAAGACCAAGTAATCAACGAAGTAAAAGCATCAGGACTTAGAGGTCGTGGTGGAGCCTGTTTTCCAACCGGCTTGAAATGGTCATTTATGCCTAAAGGTGATGATAAACCTAAGTATCTTGCTGTTAATGGTGATGAATCGGAACCAGGTTCATTCAAAGATAGACAAATTTTTGAATATAATCCACACCAATTAATCGAAGGTATTTTAATTGCAAATTATGCGATGGGTATCAAAGCTGGTTATATATATATTCGTGGCGAATATCACAAATGGGTTGAGTGTATGGAAGCCGCAGTCAAAGAAGCATATGCTGCTGGACTTGTTGGCGAAAAAATGAAAGAAACTTATGGGACTGACTTTGTAACAGATATTTATGTTCATAAAGGTGCTGGTGCTTATATTTGTGGAGAAGAAACTTCATTAATGAATTCATTAGAAGGCGACAGAGGATATCCAAGATTCAAACCACCATTTCCAGCTCAAGTAGGATTGTGGGGTATGCCAACTACAGTAAATAATGTCGAGACAATAGCTACTGTCCCTGCAATCATAAATATGGGTGGTGAAGCCTTTTCTAAAATTGGTGCACCTGGTCACTCCGGCACATTATTATATGGCGTTAGTGGACACGTAAACAAACCAGGTGTATATGAATTAGAAACAGGCATACTACTTACTGATTTGATCCATGATGTTTGTGGTGGCGTTCCTGGTGGTAAAAGAATTAAAGCAGTGATACCTGGTGGATCTTCTATGCCCCCATTACGTGGTGACGAATTAGATGGCATCAAAATGGATGAGGAGTCTTTGAAAGTTTTAGGAACACATATCGGTACTGCTGGTGTTATGGTAATGGACGAAGATACTGACATTGTTAAAGTAACTCTTAGAATTGCACATTTTTATCACCACGAATCTTGCGGTCAATGTACTCCATGCCGTGAGGGTTGCGGTTGGATGGAAAAAATCTTAAAAAGAATTTACAAAGGTGAAGGTACTTCCCAAGACTTGGATTTACTATTATCAGTTGCTAATAATATCGAAGGTAATACTATATGTGCATTAGGTGATGCTGCAGCTTGGCCAATTAGAGGATTTTTGGTTAAATTCCGTGAGGATTTCGAAGCAAGGGTTAAATCCAATAGACAATTTGTTGCTTTAAACGTAGTACATGGTAAAAGAGAAACTTCAAAATCTTTAGTTTTTGATAATTAA
>JBEICW010000206.1:0-5900 GCA_040383785.1 Ignavibacteria bacterium
ATAAAATTTATATTATTATTTTTGGAAAAATAATAAATTTGTTTATTATAATGAATAAAAAATTCATTTAAAACTAAATTTTACATATAATTATTCATATAATTTTACATTTATATATTTTGTTCTACCTTTTTAATAAAAGCAAGAGCCTTGCCATTATCACCATCCATATAGATATGTAATTTACTATAATCTTGAAAATGATTTATATTAATAACTTTAATTACCTTTTCATACTTTTCAAAACCAACTAAAAAATCGTTCAATGAATTTTTAGTATTTTCAAAAAACTCTAAATTAAATATATTTCCAGCTTTATCTGGGTATAATGGTAAATATTTGATATTAGCTTCTACCAAATCTTGAAAAAAGTGTGTTCCAAATGACAACTCAGGAACATATCCTGCTTTTTTCTTAGCGTACTCGATTAATATCGCAGTATTATTAATATCACTATATTGAATTGGAACACCAAGTTTGATATCACCTTTGCTACCCCAACGACCAGGTCCAATAAGTATAAATTTTCGTTTTGGTAAGATTTTATTTAACTTGCCAACAATTTTACCGACCTCTTGCATTTCTTCTTCTGTTCTTAAATCAGAATAACCTTTAGAATCTACAAAAACAACAAATTCTATATTCTGAAATTTACCTGAATTTACAAACTCTACTGCTGAGAAGATTTTATGATTATCTATAACATCTGATGGTATATTAATTACACTCTCTTTATTAAATTGACTTTGTGGGCGACATTGTAATAAAAATAATTTTTTACCATCAGAAGCAAACTCAATATCAACAGGACCTTTGTATGCTTTGCTAAGCTCAAAAAGCATTGCATTCATTTGTTCAATAAATTTTGTATTTTCAATCAACTTTGCAAAAGTGATAACCAAATCTTCGGCTGCAATATCAATAATATGACCAACTGGTTTTAATAAAGTATTGTTATTAATAACTGAGACTATATTTTCTATTGCTGGTAAATCATTTTTAGTTTCTTTGATTAACTTTTTAAATGAAATTGTCTCAAATTTATTTGTTTCTAAATTAATTACATCAATAAAATTTTGTGAATATCTAATAGTATCTTTCAAAGTCAAATTTACTTTTAGACCAGGTGCTCCTGGTGCAATCAAAGTAGGGTAGTCACTCATTGTTCTATCAACAGCCCTTGTTCCAAGCCCTGCAACGATTCTAATAACGCCATCTTCTCGCTTTATTCGATTAGACCATCTAAATTCATTATGACTCATTGCTACACCAGCATAACTTGGCATATAATATTTACCAATTTTATTACCCACTACTTCTTGAATTAATATCCCCATTTCTTCACGGAAATCTATTAACCCTTTAACTTTTCTATATTCAATTGGGTCTGGACCAAAAGTTGAAGCATATACCTCCGCAATTGCATTCAAAAGTGCATTTAGGCGTTCTTCTTTACTTCCTGTATTTGCTACAAATAAACTTTTGTATTTTCCAGTGAATGATGCTTCGAAACTATCCTCTAATAATGAAGAAGAACGAACAACAATAGGACAACCTTCCAAATCATCTAAAATTAAATTAAATGAAGACAATGCCTCAGGGGTAAATCTTGAATTTTTGAATATATATTCCAAAAATTGATATTCTGATTTGATTGAATCTAAATTTTGATATTTAGTAAATGTAAATTCATCAATTGCATTATAGTTAATAAATTCTAAGATACCATCAGATGATAAATACCAACTTTTGGGTGTATAAACGTCAGCCAATAGGGGATTTGTTTTCTTTTTCTCTAATAAAATTTGCTCTGCCAAAATTAAACCAGCACTTTTACCACCAACTTTGCCACTACCATAAGATGGACCAACAATTTTATCTAATATTTTAGCAATAGAAATTAAAGTAATAAAGTGCTTTGCAATATTGATATATGTTAGATTTTCAGATAAAAATCTATAAATAAGTGAGACCCTAACCCCAATTCTTTCTTCAATAGAAGTAAAGTCTTTACTTCCACCTTGTCGAAAGTATTTTTTAACCGCTTCAACTACTTCTGATAAAGGTGCATTCCTTTTTTCTAATACTCTTGCCAAATCACTTAATTTTTCTTTATTTATCCATTGATTAAGTAAATAAAAAATCTCATCATCTGGTATATATTTATCAGCAATATCGAATACTTTGCTAATGATTTCACTTGGTATAAATGGACTTCCTTTTGGTTTGGGCCAATTTGCACCATAATGTTGGATATTTTGCTCGATTTCAATACTAGGATTTAATTGTTCCAATAGAAAGTAAATTTCCGGAACTTTTAATCTTTCCAAGTTTATAATCATTTTTCTACAAATTTTATAAACTATAGGGGTGTCTTGTTGTATTAAAAATTCTAAAATTATTTTCCATTCGGGCTTTTTGGTAAAATCTCTACTGATTTTATCCGTTTTCTCAATTGCTTTTATCATAAAGTTAATATTTTTATTTTATAAATAAAACAAATATAACAAATAATAGTTAATTATTGTTATATTGAAATGTGGTTTTTTTACAATTTTAATTAATTTTTTATTTTTAATTAATTTTAAACAAAAATATTTTAGAGATAATACAAAATGATGGATTGGTTTGCTAATCAGGATCATATTTTACAAGCATTTATTGCTGGGTTATTTACTTGGAGTGTAACAGCACTTGGTGCTGGAATAGTTTTTTCGTTTAAGACTATAAATCGCAAAGTTTTAGATTTAATGTTAGGATTTGCAGCAGGAGTAATGATTGCCGCAAGTTTTTGGTCGCTACTGGCACCTGCAATAGAAATGGCTGAAAGCCAAAATACAATTGCATGGTTAGTTGCAGTTATTGGATTTTTGGCTGGGGGAGCATTTCTTTGGGGAATAGACAAAATATTACCCCATTTACATCTTGGATTTCCCGAAAGTCAGGCAGAAGGTATAAAAACAAGTTGGCAAAGAAGCATATTATTGGTATTGGCAATTACTTTGCATAACATACCCGAAGGATTGGCTATAGGAGTTGCTTTTGGTGCGTTATCAATCGAAGGAACTACTGCCACTTATTCATCTGCTTTAGCTTTAGCCATTGGTATTGGACTTCAAAATTTCCCAGAAGGTGCGGCTATTTCGATACCTTTACGTAGAGAAGGATTTTCACGGTTAAAAGCATTTACTTATGGACAGGCATCTGGAATTGTTGAACCAATCGCAGCTGTAATTGGTGCTTATGCTATTATGTCAATGCAATATTTACTGCCTTATGCCCTTTCTTTTGCCGCTGGTGCAATGATATTCGTTGTAGTTGAGGAATTAATACCAGAATCTCAATTAAACCAAAATACTGACGTTGCTACCATTGGAACAATGATTGGCTTTGCAATTATGATGGCATTGGATGTGGGTTTGGGATAAGTTTTTATTAATTATTTAACTAATAAATTTTAAAAATTAATATTTGAATTTTATGACTTCAAATGCAAAAACAGTTGATGAATATATAACAAATCTTGATGATACAAGAAAAGAAGCTATTACAAACCTAAGGAACACTATACTTAAAAATCTACCTATAGGATATCAGGAAGAAATATCTTATGGAATGGTTGGGTATGTAGTTCCACATTCGTTATATCCCAAAGGGTATCATTGTGATACAAAATTACCATTGCCTTTTATGTCTTTTGCTTCACAAAAGAATTTTATAGCATTTTACCACATGGGAATTTATGCAAATCCAGAGTTATTAGATTGGTTTGTTAATGAATACCCAAAACATTCCAAATCAAAATTAGATATGGGCAAAAGTTGTATTAGGTTCAAAAAAGTAAACGAAATCCCATTAGAATTGATAGGGGAATTAGTTGCCAAAATGTCAGTAAATGAATGGATAGAACTCTACGAAAGTGCATTTAGGAAGTAGTGAAAGAAATATGCTATAAAATTTGTTTTGCACTTTTTGCACTCTTTTCTGCGTTTTTCAGCAAAAACTTCACGATATTTCACGATTTTGTCTGTTTTTATATTTTTCAAAGAACTTGCTTTCACAAACCGTAGGGTTAACCCTACGGTTGATTTCTGCACTTTTTTATGACGCAATTATTACATATTTATTGTGTAGCAATCTACAAAAAAAGGGTCGATGACATCGACCCTTAAAAAGGGATTTGGGCGAGCCGCCCAACATGCCCAAAGTTGTATAATAATTTAATTCCTAATCATACTTTTCGAACATAATTTCGCGTTTTTCGTAGCCTTGCTCTATTAATGATTTGCGGGCTTCTTTTATCATATCGTCCCAACCGCATAAGTAAAATAATGCTGGATGTTTGTCTGCATAAATTTCATTATAAACTTTATGTACGTAACCTTTGTGACCCGACCAATTCTCTTCGCTTTCACGAGATAAAACTGGATAATATTTGAAATTTGGGTGCTTTTCTTGCAATGCGTAGATTTCGTCTGGGTAACACAAATCTTCTTTGTAACGAGTACCGAAAATTAGGTTTATACCTTTGTGGTTTTTGTTTTTGTTCAATATATCCAGATACATTGCTCTAAATGGTGCCAAGCCAACTCCAGTGCAGATAAAACAAATTTCTTTTTCGATATTATCAGGAATTACAAATCTGCCAAGTGCTTTGGATATCTGCAATTCTGTGCCGATTTTAGCATCTTCAAATAGGTATTTTGTGCCTTTTCCGTGTTCTGCTCTAACGATTAATAGCTCAATTTTATTATCTCCAATCGGTTCGGAGGCGATAGAATATTGTCTATATGTTTTTTTGTCGTCTATTGGCATATCTACTTTTACATACTGCCCTGCTTTGAAATCAAATATATCTAATTCTGGAAATTCTATTTGAAATCTTTTGATTGTTTTTGTTTCGTCAATAATATTATATACTTTGGCGTTGAAGTATTCTGAAGCCATTTTTTTAACCTTACTTAAAATTTATTTTTATAGATGTGAAATATTTTATTTACAAAATTACTGATTTTTGGACAATTTATTTTGATTGAAATGAAAAAAGTAAACTAACTATTTTTTTTAATATTATTTCATAAATATTTGCATAGTATGATTTTTTTGGTTAACTTACAAAATAGTAACTAAACGCTTCATTTAATTTAATAAAATATTCTAACTAAGTAAATAGATGAAGTAAATTAATAATTATCTAATTAATAATTATCTATTTATGGAGAGTATTTTATGAAAACTTTTCTTTTGTCTTTATTCATAGTTGTAACATTTTTGTTTACAACAAATAACGCTTCTAAAGCAGCATGCCCTACTGGATGGACAAGTCATCCAATCACTTATATGTACAATGGTTGTGAAATTACTGTTTATTATTGCTTTTTACTATCCCCCGGTGGTACTAATCAAGTTAAGATTGATGGTATTTATATTCCTGCTGATTGTGTTGATGAGATTGACTTTGATGACCCCAATTTTTGGGAAAGAGCAAATGATGAAATAATCAACTATTTAATTCCATCTGTTTCAATTCCAAATTGTAATTCTGGCTATTTCACATTAATAACTGTTACAAGAACTAACTGTTGGAAATTAGTAATTTTACAAGGTGGTTATGGCCAAGTGCAAGCTTGTGAGGATACAGGTAATTGTTTTGTTGTTAATAGACTTTGTGCAAATTATTCTACAAATCCACCTATAATACAAAACACAAAATCATACGGTGGAAACGCAGGTAGTAATAGTTGTAGTTATGGATACGTGCCTGATGGACCATATACATTCCCTTATCAAACAGACTGCTTTTATACATGCGAGTAAAATATGAAAAATAAATTTATAATTATAGATATTTGTTATCTTATTTTTATTTTGATTTTTATATTATCATTAAATATAATAAC
>JBEICW010000207.1:0-5887 GCA_040383785.1 Ignavibacteria bacterium
ATTATCATTAGATGATGATAAATTTTGTTCTAAAATAGAATTATTAACAATATCGTATTTTTCAAGAGCTAAATAATTCGTTTGATTAATATTAAAAAATTCATCGTCATTTGTTTTTAAAACAAATCCTTGATTAATAGCGATATTACCTTGTTCTAATACTTGTTGTAAATTTTGATTTCCAATAGTTTGTAATTCCCAAACTGCTGCTCCTTCTGTTGGGTCAGTACAAACATATAAATCGCCATTATCTAATATCCATCTTGTATTTTGAACAAAACCTTTTGTTACATCATCTGTAACTGTTGGTGTATATGTAAGATTATGCGATACTTCACGAATAATAGTACCATTATCATTCATTATATAAAGTCTACCAGCTTCCCATTTATGTTCAAATCCTACACCACAAATTTGTGAAATACCTTTTGCACCACCATTTCCAGCATCAATAGTTCCTTTTTTAAGCATAGAACCATTATCTAAAATAATAGCATCACCATTTGAAATACTTATATTTTCACCATCAGTAATATTTCCATTAACAAGAGTTTGATTTAAATCTTGTGAACCACCACCGCCAGTAACTTGATTTATGTTGACTTGTATAACATCATTAACAACATTAATAGTTACTTGTTCAGTAGTTTCTGTTACGTTTATATCTATTATATCTGCCATTATCTTGTTACATCGTTTTTAATTAGAAAATTTCCACTAACATAAGTTTTTACTGTACCATCGCCAAACTCAATTTCGATATCATATAAGTAATTAAAAGCACAAACATCTATTATCTGTTCGTTTATCTTAAATAATCCATTAGAAGCGTTTAAAATCGTTATACCAGCATTTTCAGCTGATGTTAAAGATAAAACTGGAATACCACCATATTCTTTGCGTAATTGCATTCTAATAGTAGCATCTACTAAACTATATGGTTCATCGTTTAAAAGTAACTCAAAGTTTACTTCGTTAAATGTATCACCTTTAATATTTTGAAAATTTAATGCCATCTTTTTTATCTATTTTTTCAATTTTTTTTAAAAATATTTCTAACTTCTTAATGTTAGATTGCTTAGGTTTATATTTATTTATCATAGAACCCATCCAGTAAAATAAGCATCTTTATCTGGGTACATATCTCCATTTGAATTTAGATTGTATTCTGGAAAAGATGATTGATTAAAACTCATAAAATCAATAAATCTATTTGTGTAATGTTGTGCTATATCACGTTCTTTTTCAATTAAGAAATCAATTTCGTTTTTTTCAACATTAGTAGCGTTTTCTGATGTATGTTTATAGATACCTTTACCAGCGATTGTAATAGCTAAAAACGGTAATGCTTCAACCATACTCCAATGTATTACCATAGGTTTAATATACTTGCTTAAAAGCGTTGTATATGGCTCAGATAAATCATCATAAACAATATCATCATTTAGTTTATTAAATAGTTTAGTTCCTAAATACGTTTGTATATGTGTATCTTGTGCTATTTTAACAAATTGAATAAACTTATCTGTATCAATGTTGCCATTTAATGCAGTAAACTTAACTATATCATCTCTGGTTATAAATAATGCTTGGCTCATATCTTAATTTGTAAATCCCATTTTATTCCAATATTCTTCTGTGTAACCTTTTGTTGGCATATCTGCTGGTTTCATAGAAACTTCTTTTTCATTTCTTATTCTATAACCATACTTTTCAGCAGTTGCAGCACTAATAGTATTTGCTTTTGGGTTTGTAGGATCTATTTTAACACCCTCAAAGTTTGCATAAGTTCTACGTAACCATTTATGTTGGCATCTTGCACCGCCTTTATAAAGCCAAATTGAGTAATTATCAGCACCTTTAACACCAAAACCAGCATTAACTGCTTGACTTTCCATAGCAATAATATCTTCTTTTCTGTAAACTTTGTCAGCAGAAATCATTTTAGAGCAAAATTCTCTTTGACCAGTAGCATTACCACTATAAACATATCTTGTAATGAATTGTACACCATCAATATTAGCATCTTGTTCTGGACTTTTTGCGGTTGGTCTTGCTATTCCAGTTGATACAAATTTCCATATTTTAGATAATGTACTTTTATTCTTTTTATTTTTTTCGTTTATAAAGTTAATTTCAGCATCATATTCTTCTTCTTTGTCATAATCAACCTCAACTTCATCAACTAAAGTCCATTCTTGACCCAAAGTTTCACCTTTAGCAATTAATAAATCAGCAATATTTGAACTTAAACAAGTGTGCGAACTTAAACCAGTTTCTTCTTTTACTTGGTCAGCATTTTGTGTATTGTCTAATTCAGTAAATTCTAATGGCTGAATAGTTTTAAAGTATAGTTTCAAACTAATATCATTAAAAGCTAATATTTCATCTAATGCTTCAATTATTTCTAATTGGTATGGTTTTATTACTATATTGTCAAATAATAGCGTAGCAGTCTTTACTTCGTCTGCATTGTTACCTAAACCACCATCACCATTTCTAATTCCTAATAACATTGGCGAAGTTACTCTATGTCCTACAATTAATTTATTAAAGCATTCGTTGCTTAAATATTCATAGTGTTGTGGTGCATCATTTAAAGGTATATCTTCAACTGTTGTTTTACTTTCTGCATTAGCATTAAATGCAACAATTACTTTATCGCCACGTGAACCAGTTAATTTATTTTTAACATCTGCTTTAATTTGGTCACGCATTTCTTCAGTTGGAATACCATTGTTGAAATTGATAACTTTAGTTCCGCTAAATCCGTTCTTTACATCGTTTATTTGATATTCAGATATTTCTTGTTCTAATAAAGCATAATCTAAAGCACCATTATAATCAACTGGAGTGTAATAGTGAAATATAGGTAAATAAGGTTTAATAACCATAATTTCTATTTCATTACCATTACCAAAACCGAATGCTGGTATTCTTTTTAGTTCTTCGTTTTGTTTCTTTTTAGACCAATCTGGACAATATAAATAAGCTTCTATTTCTCCTTTATCGTTACACTTTTCTGCTCTTAATGTATGTATTGGAAAATGCTCTACTTTAACTATTTTATTCTTTTGCTTTATTATTTGCATAGAAGCCATTCCCATTAGTTTACGTTCTAAACATACTTTACGCAACATATCTGGTCTAAACAAAGTTTTCATTTGTGCATATTCATTTGGCTTTCTCGATGCATCTAAAGCATCTAAACCTTTACCATATATCATATTTGATATTCCAGTAATAATAGCACCATTTGTAGTTGAATATAAGAACCTATCAATTAAAAACTGAAAGTAATTATTATCATCACCGTATTCAATGTAACCTTGCTTTTTATTTTCTTGTATCTTAGGGCTTGTGTAAGCACTTAAATTTACAATAGAAATATTTGAATTATTCATAAACTATAAAATCATTAGTTGTTTGATTTGCTACATATTCATCTTTGTTAATTGTGTAATCAGCAATAACTTGATTTGTGCAAAATATTTTGTCTTTATAAACTACGTCTGTATTATTTAAAACTGTTAATGTATAAAAGTTACCTTCTTTTAAATTAAATGAAGTTTTTGTATATAAATAATAATCATCAATATAATAATCAGATGTTATAGTAGTACTTTCATTTGTCATTTCATTTACTAATACTAATGTTGTTGCTTGGTATATTCTCGGAATAAATTTCAAAGATTGTTGACCTTCGCTTTCTCTTAGAATTATCATTTTCTTTTTATTTAAAAATAAAAGTATATCGAAATTGTTTTAATATAAGATTAAAATAAAAAAGGGATGCCGAAACACCCCTTAATTAAAAAACAAAAAAACAATTATTATGAAAACTTAATCTGTAAGAACTACAGTAAAACCAGCACCAGCTAAAGTATCACCAATAAAGTTTGCGGGAACTGGTTCCATTCCAGTTAACGTTAAAGTGTACCCACTTAAATCACCCATAGCAGCACCAGTTACAATAGTTCCACCAGTTACATCCATTCCGTGTTCTAAGCCACAATAAAATAAATTACCATTGTTATCTTCAACAATTACTTGTGGTCTACCATAAGCCAAAAGTTTAATTTGTTTGTGGTCTACAATAGATAATTTTTTTAAAGTTAATGCCAATTCTTGTTGAAAGAATGTAGTACCATTTTCTCTTGAAGAAGTAATTGTTTGTGTTAAAGATGATGTACCTTTCAACTCATATCTGTAAGCAGTTGGAGTACCGGTAACTGTATCAATAACATCTGTATTTGTTGCATCATAAGTAAAGCCAGTAGCATCACCCCAATTAACAAAATAAACCGCTTTTAAACCACCATTGCTATCTTTGCAAGGTTCTAATCTACCTAAACTAATATCACAAGCCATATTTATATATTTTTAAAGTTAAAAAAAAGGTGGCGTTTTTTGCACCACCTTAATTTTGATTAATAATTAATTATTAGTTAGCTGCGTTTGTAATACCATAAGTAACAATATCTTCAACTGCTGCATATTGTACACCAGCAGTAAATCTCATTACTACTCTAACATTTTGTGAACCATCAATATCAGCCATATCTATAACTTTCACTTCTTGGTTATCTGCTAATAAACCAGTTCCAAAGAATAAGTTAGATTTTTGAGCAGCAATAGCAATGTTTGAAGCCAATCCGTTTGCAACAAAGATTTTAACACCATCAAAAGAAAGTGAACCATTGTTGAACCATTGTGTTCCCATTGTGTTAGTACCATTAGCACCTAAACCAGATGCACCAAAACCGCCTAATGCTCTTACGTATGCTCTAGCAATATTTTGAGAAACGTACAGATATAAATCTTCTTTTCCGTAAAGAGCAGCTGGGATAGCATCAACTATTTTCCCTAATTCAGCTACTACGTTTGCAGCAGTAACAGTAGTACCAGCAACTTCTTGAGCAGTTGGTAAAGCAGCATCTAAAGTTAATAGTCTTGTAAATCCGTTAAATTCTCCAGCATTAGCAGTAACACCTCTCCAAATGTTTTGCTCTGTTTTTTCAGCAACTTTAGCAGCTACGTGAGCAATTAAGAAATCAGCAAATGAAGGTGGTAAACTATCAAAAGCAGAATATCCCATTTGAACCGCTTCCCAATCCGAATGGAAATCTTTCTTGCATAATTGCAAATTTACTTGGAATTCTTCTGGTTGTAAAATTCTCTCTGTTAAAGTTACAGTTGAAGTAGCATCGAAGTCACAAGTTGCATCTTTTACGATTGCATCTGTAGCAACTTTCTTCATTACTTCTTTAAACTTAATGTTTGGTTTTACCTCAATACCACCATTTTCGATAGTATTTGCACTTAATAATGCTGCTGATACATATTTTCCAGCAAACTCACCAGCATAGGTTGTTGTAATACTTGTTGTTGTAGCCATTTTTTATTTAATTTATTTATTTAATTTACTTAATACTACATCAAATGTTGTAGCGTTTCTTTTTTTAGAATATAAATTCATTTTCACTTCAGATGTAGCTTCTGGATTGTGTGTTAAAACTTCAATGTTTTCTTTAGACAATTCAACAACTTCATCTTTTACTGATTTTAATTCAGCAATTTCTGCTCTTAATTTTTCAATTTCAGAAAAGAACATTTCTTTAGTTACACTTTCAACTACTCTTTTTGGTGTAGCTACTTCAGCAGTCATTTCTTCTTCTTTTTTAGTAGTTTCTACTTCTTCTTCAACTTCTGGTGCTTCTTCTTCTGGCATTTCAATAGAAGCAATAACACCTTCTACTTCTACTTTTAATACATTACCATCTTCAAGTAAGTATTCTCCAACTGGCATTGGTACTTTTTCTTCGCCATTAACAATAAAGATTGCTTGTTCTGGTTCAAATGCTTCTGCTTCAATAACAGTAACACC
>JBEICW010000208.1:0-5867 GCA_040383785.1 Ignavibacteria bacterium
GTTATAGTAAAAATGATTTGTTAATTAATTCACTAAAAAAAGAATTAAATAGAACTCTTGAAGAATTAAAAACAGAACCTCAACCACCATATTTCATATCTTACTATGTTACTGATATTAATAAAATTACTATATCTGCTTCTTTTGGAAGTTTGGTAAATAGTAGTGAGAATAGAAGTCGCCTTTTAGACATAGATTTGAGAGTAGGTGATTATAATTTTGATAATACGCATATAATTAGAGGTAGTTCATTTAATTTTGGTGGGTCATTAGGTGCTGTTGAATTACCTATTGAAGATGATGAGTTAACAATTAGAAATGCAGTTTGGTTTGCATCGGATAAGATATATAAATCAGCTATTGAAAAATACGAAAAAGCAAAAACTAATCAAAAAGTTAAAATTAAAGAAGAAGATGAATCCGCAGATAATTCAATTGAAAAGCCAGTTGTAAATCATTTAAGTATTGATAAGCCAAATGTTGATAAAAAATATTGGGAAGATATTACTCGAGAACTTTCAAAACAATTTTTGTTACACCCAGAATTTTATGATGGTGAAGTTATATTTCAATTTGAATTTTCAGATAAAACTATGATAAATTCTGAAGGAACAGAAATTACTTGGAGTGAAACTTTTTCAAGATTATTTGTATTTGCAAAAACCAAAGCAGAAGATGGTATGACTTTACCTTTATATAAAAGCTATTTTTCATACAACCCAGATGGATTACCCAAAAAAACAGAAATATTAGTTGATATTGATAAAATAATAAATGACTTAAAAGCATTACAAAAAGCACCTCTAATGAATACTTATTCTGGTCCGGCTATACTATCTGGTGAAGCTTCTGGAGTTTTCTTTCATGAAATATTTGGTCATAGAGTAGAAGGTCATAGAGAAAAAGACCCTAATTCAGGGCAAACATTCAAAAAATCTGTTGGCAAAAGTGTACTACCAGATTTTATTGATGTGATATTTGACCCAACTATCAAAAAGTATAAAGACATTGAAGTTTCTGGTTATTATAATTTTGATGACGAAGGTGTACCATCTCAAAGAGTTGTTTCAGTTGAAAAAGGTATTTTTAAAAGTTTTTTAATGAACCGCTCACCTATTGAATCATTTCCTAATTCAAATGGACATGGTAGAAAACAATTTGGTTATAAACCAGTTGCAAGACAATCAAATTTAATTGTTGAATCATCAAAAACAATTCCTACAAGTGAATTAAAAACTGAATTAAGAAAAATCTGTAAAGATAAAAATTTAGAATTTGGTTTATTATTTGATGTCGTTCAAGGTGGTTTTACATTTACAGGTAGAACTGTACCAAATGCTTTTAATGTTCAACCATTAGTTGTTTATAAAATTTTTACAGATGGCAGACCTGATGAGTTGGTAAGAGGTGTGGATTTGATTGGTACTCCACTTGCAACATTTTCAAATATTGTAGCAGTAGGCAATGATATTGGAGTGTTTAATGGTGTTTGTGGAGCTGAGTCCGGTGGCGTTCCAGTTTCTGCTTGTTCACCAAGTATATTAGTTTCTAACATAGAAGTACAAAAAAAGAAAAAATCACAAGCCAAATTACCTATTTTGAAAAATCCAATTAAACCAAGTAATTAATTTTTACAATTAATATCAATATGAATAAAACAAAATTATTTTTAATATATTCACTCATTTTTTCCATTAGTTTAATATTTTGTTCTACAAATCTATTTTCACAAAAATTAGATAAGTACGATGAAGATATTTTAAAAGCAATGCGAGATGAAATAAAAATTAGTTTAAATGAACTAAAATTAGAATCTCTAAAGTCACCATATTATGTTGAATATGAATTGGTAATTAGTGAGCCAATATCTTTGAAATCTATTAATGGAAGTTTTGTCGAAAAAGCTGAAAATAAATCAATCATTCTAAATGTTGGGCTGAGAGTTGGTGATTATAAATTTGATAATACTAATTTTTTTGATGTTGGATTAAGTTTTTTTGGAAGTAGTGATGACGAAGAAAGGTTTAAAAGAAGAAATTTACCTATTGAATTAAACTATGATTTGCTTAGAAGAGAACTTTGGTTAGCGACTGATGCTGCCTATAAACAAAATTCTGAGATTTATTCTAAAAAAGAATCTTCTTTAAAAAATAGAATGCGAAAAGATACTTTAGTAGATTTCTTACCAATTAAAATTAATAAAATTTATAATAAATCGATTTTCCCAAATTTAGATACATTATATTTCAGAGAAGTATTAAACGCTGCAACAAATGTATTTAAAACTTACCAAGAAATTCATACTAATTCTGGAAGCTTAGAATTTTCAAGAAAAACTAAATATTATGTTAATTCTGAAGGTGTGGAATTTATTAAGTCTGAATATTATACTGGTTTAGAAATAGTTGCTTTTTGCCAAAGCAAAGATGGAATGCCGATTTCGAACTTTTATTCTGCGTATAGCAAAGATCCAAAGAATTTACCAAGTAAAGATTCTATTGTAAATGCAACCATATTAATTGCTGAAAATATAAAATTATCAACTGGATTAACTCCTATAGACGATTCTTATTCTGGTCCTATTTGGTTTGAAGGTCAGGCAGCAGCCGAAATGATTGCATATAATTTTGCTCCTAATTTAGTTACTCAGAGAGCTTTGATGACTGAAAGTGGTACTCAAGAAATTGAACGAAATGGTGCTTTTCAAAATAAAATTGGTGCAAAAGTATTACCAGAATTTTTGACATTATATGATTTGCCTAAAGAAAATAAAGTTAATGATGTAGATGTTGTTGGAACTTTTGAAATAGATGAAGATGGATTAGAAACCGAAAAATTAACGTTAGTTAAAAATGGATATTTGAAAACTCTTATTGCTGGTAGAGTGCCAACTAAGAAAATTAGTGGCTCAAATGCTAGAAAAAGAGGTGGTTCTCCAATTTATAGTAATTTAGTGTTAAAATCAGAAGAGATAATGTCTAATGAAAGCAATATAATCTCAAAACCTAAATCAAAATCTAAAAATAAATCAAAAGTTGACAAAATAACTGAATCGAAGATATCAAATAATAATATTTTATCTGATAGTGAATTAAAAGATAAAATGATAAATCTTTGCAAAGATAGGAAATTAGATTTTGGTATAATTATCAAGAAAATTCACAATCAAAATATATTTTCAACTACACTATATAGTGCAGCTATGGGTGGAGTTGATTTTATTAGAGGTGATGGTAATTTCGGAATAGTTGAAGCGTATAAAATTTATCCCGATGGAAGAGAAGAATTAGTTAGAGGTCTCAAAGGTTTTGGGTTTAGTCCTTCATCATTTAAAGATATTATTTATGTAGGCGAAAAAAGTTATACATACAATTTACTTACCCCAGCTATAATATCTAATTTTATTACTGGTGGCGAACAGTATCTTACTGCAAGTATAACTACTCCTTCATTATTTTTTGAAGATGGCGAATTGAGATTAATTGAAACAGATTATAAAAAACCTCCAATTATGAAAAAACCAAGTTTAAATTAAAAATTTTCTTTTGATAAAATTTCTTTTGATAATATGAATAACAATACTAAACATAACGATAGTTTTTATTTTTGGGCTCTAATTTTTAGGAATAAATGGTTCTTAATATTATTTACAATTATTGCAACTGGAATTTCTACTGGTGTAGCATTTTATCTTCCAGTTTGGTATAAATCTACCATTAATGTTGTTCCTCCTAAAAATCCTGCTGATGGAGATGGAATGGGTTCAGGAATATCATCTGCATTGAAAGATTTTGGATTAACCAAACTTGGTGGTGCAAAGGGTGAAAGTTATTCTTTTACTGTGATACTAAATAGTAGAACAGTTATTGACTCTTTAATTAGAATATATAATTTACATACTGTATATAATTTACCACAAACATCAATGACTAAAATTAGAGATGAATTTTTTTCAAATATAGAAATTACAATTGAAAAAGAAGGTAATTATACTATAAGCGTTTGGGATACAGATGCCATTAGAGCATCAAGAATAGCTAATGATTACATAAATATTGCTAATAATCATGCTGTTAAGGTTTTTAAAGAAGAAGCTTCTGTTAATGTAAATTATCTTGAAAATAGAATAGCTACATTAGATAATCAATTAAAATTAATTAGTAATGAATTATCTAAATTTTCAAATAAAAATCTTTTATTTGCACCTGAAGAACAAGCAAGAGCAGTTAGTACGGCAATGGTTGACTTAAAATCTAATGAAATTCAATATGAAATGATGCTTAATGTTACTAAAATTAGATATGGAGAAAATGACCCTCAATCTATGACTTATAAAAAGTTATTAGAAGAAGTTAGAGCAAAAATTAAACAAGTTGAAACCGAACCTGGATTTGCTGGTAATTTTCCACTAAATAAGACTTCAGACGTATCTCTTGAATATATGAGACTGTTTTCGCAATATGAAGTTTTCACAAAATTAAAGGCTATTTTACTTCCTAGTTTAGAAAAAGCCAAATTAGATGTTGTTAGAAGTGCTACAAATTTATTTGTAGTTGACCCAGCCGAACCTGCTGATCAAAAAGATAAACCACGTAGGTCATTAATTATTGGTGGTACATTTGCAGTATCTTTGATTTTTTCTATGTTTTTGGTTGTATTTACAAATAATTTAATGAATTTTAAGAGAAAATACAAAGTATTCAAAAATGATTTTGAAGCAAATAAAATAATATCAAAAAAATCCTCAAACTCCGAATTATTAGAAGATTAATTATTAATCCTTTAATTTTGTATAAAATAAATTTATAATACTTGAAATGGACAGATTAATAGGAATTTTTAACATAGATGATAATTTAAACAAAGCTATTAATTTTTCAAGTTTTTATAAATTTGGATTTAATTTAACTTCACTTATAAGTTTTACTTTAGGGTTGTTGTTTTTAATTTCTATTGTAACAGTTCTTAGTATATTAAAACTTGAACTATTTATTTTACCCGCAGTTTTGTCGATAGTAATAATACCATTTTTTTTTATATACCCCAAATTTTGGATTTATACAGTTACTTTTTCTACATTCATTTTTTTTGGTGAAAATGAAAAGGGTGTATCTGTATTTGATGTTTTAACTGGTTTATTTTATATTGGTGGTTTAATTATCTGGTTTTTTACAGAGATAATTATCAATAGAAGAAAAATTATTGAAGATAGTTGGGAATTTAGTTTTTTACTATTCTTTTTACTATTACCACTAACATATCTTGGTTTTTTTGATAATGATTTATCCTTTTTAGATTGGTCAAGAGGTTATATTCTTTATGCTTTGATGTTATATTATTTCCCCATGAAGAGACTTCTCAAAACTAAAGAGGATTGGTTAATTTTTGCAAATATTTTTGTATTTGTTACTTTTTTGACTGGTTTAAAACAAATATATTACTACTATACAAATATAATTTCAGACCTAATGTACGCCTATCAAATTGGTACATCTATACGAACTAATCAATTATTATATTCATTTGTCTTGAGTTTTTTGTTTTTGATATATTTTGAAATTAAATCAAAATGGAAACAATTTGCAATATTTATCATTTTAAGTATTATACTCTTAGCACTTGCTACTTCATTTTCGAGAATATTTTGGATTACAAGTGCAATTTGCTTAATGGTAAGTTTTATGAATTATAAATTATTTGACAAATTTAAATTTTTTATAATTATTGCTGCAACAGGTTTAATTTTTTATGTTGCATTATCATTAATGTTAAAAGATAATCTGAAAGTTGGTTGGCAATTTTTGAATAAAAGAGTTACTTCATCAAGTGCTGGGACCAAAGATGTTTCGGCTACTGCAAGATTTGTA
>JBEICW010000209.1:0-5852 GCA_040383785.1 Ignavibacteria bacterium
ACGTTAAATAGAATTAATTAATAGCAATTTCATTTAATATTTTAATGTATATGCGTGATAAAATTAAAAAGTATATTAGATATTTATTTAAAACAAAAGATAAATATATACGTGATACCGAAAAAAGATTAACATTAAATTGTATATATAGTGATGATGAGTTATCAATTCTAAAAGAAAAGAATGATGAGTTACATAGGAGAGCATTACTTGAAAATGATTTTTCTAAGATGATGATTTCTGATTTTATTAAACAATTAAAACTTAGATACTATGGTAGAGAATAGTGTTACTAATTTAGATAATGCGGATACCGATATTAGAAATGTATCGTATTCAATGTTATCATTACATTCGAGTTGTCCTCATAAATACAATCTAAAATACAATCTAAAAATACGAGAAGACAAACCTACATTGGCTTTAATTTTTGGCACATCTGTTCATACATTAATACAAGAATGGTTGACAACGATATATTCAAAGTCAGAAAAAGAAGGACTTAAAATTAAGTTCAATGAACGATTTGGTGAAATACTAAAAGATGAATTAACTAAGTCACGTGAGAAATTAGGTTATAGTTTATCTGATTATATATCAAAAGAAACTATATTAGAAAATTTTAATGCTTATTGTAATGCTTTATATTATTTAAGAAAGAAGAGAAAAAAATACTTTTCACTTAAAAACTATAAATTAATTGGCATTGAAACAAAGCTTGATTATAAACATGAACACAATAACAATGCAATAAATTTTATTGGATATATTGATGTTATACTATATAATAAGATAACAGGTAGATATACAATTATTGATTTAAAGACATCCAACAAAGGTTGGTATGATTCAAATAAAAAGAATGATAGTGTATTATCACAAATACGTTTATATAAATATTTTTACTCAAAGCAATTTAATTGTGATATTGATGATATTAACGTTGAGTATTTAATAATAAAGAAAACACCAAACTCATTTGATGATTTACCACCTAATTATATACAAAGATTTTCACCTGCAAATAAAGGACCTTCAATTAAAAAAGCATTAAATAAATTAAATGAATTTATTGATGTTTTATATACAAATAATAATAACCAACCATATACAAAGGTAAGTGATATGTGTAGATTTTGTGAGTATAATAATACTGAACATTGCTCTGAGGATGGTAGAATATCATCTTTTGATTTATTAAAGAATAGCACAATTGGTTTGAATAAAGTAACTAAACCAAAAAGAAGTAAAACAAATAAAGTAGATGTTGATACTACTGCAATAACAAATAATGAAATATAAATATTATAAGAGGATTAAATGAATAATAAATTATTATTAACTGAACCGGTATTTATACCAAAAGAAAATAGAAAAAAGATTTTGTTGTTATCCGATGATTTAAGATTTCACTCTGGTATTGCAACAGTGAGTAGAGAATTAGTAATCGGAACAAGTGAACAATTCAATTGGGTACAATTAGCTGCTGCAGCTGAACATCCAGAGAACGGTAAAATAATTGATATATCACAAGCAGTAAATACTGAATTAAATAAAACTGATAGTAATGTTAAATTATATTGCTCAACCGGTTACGGAGACCCAATAAAATTAAGAGAGATTATTACATTAGAAAAACCAGATGCAATATTACATTTTACTGATCCGAGATATTGGGAATGGTTATACTATATTGAGAATGAAATTAGACGTGAAATACCACTTATGTATCTTAATATATGGGACGATGTTCCAGACCCACAATATAATCAAACTGCGTATGCTAGTTGTGATGTATTATATAGTATATCAAAACAAACGTATGGTATTAATAAGAGAGTATTAGAGAGATATAATCACAAAACAGTTGATGATAGTGAATTGGTTAGTGTTAGTGATATTGATGATAAGATATTGTTAAGTTATTTACCACACGGAATTAATGAACAATTTTTTAGACCTATTGATGATACCGACATTGATTTCTTTGAATTGAAGAAATTTAAAGATGCACATTTTAAAGATGATGAGTTTATATTATTCTGGAATAATAAGAATATGCACCGAAAACAATTATCAACTGTTATTCTTGGATTTAAGAATTTCATTGATAATGTTATTGAAGTATCAGGTGTTGATGTTGCAGATAAAATTAAATTAGTATTACATACCAATCCGATTGATGGTAATGGTACCGACATACCAGCAGTGATAAATGCACTTGCACCTAATTGCAAAATATCAATTATTGATTCTGATTTAGATGTTAAGACACTTAACTTCATATACAATTCAGCTGATGTAACAATAAATGTAACTAGTAATGAAGGGTTCGGTTTATCAACAGCTGAGTCTGTTATGGCAGGTACTCCTATCATTGTTAATGTTACAGGTGGTTTGCAAGACCAAGCCGGTTTTATTAATCCAGAAACAAATGATTACTTTACTTATGTTGATTACATAACTGAATACTCATTACATACAAGTAAATATAAAAATTTAAAGCATGGTGAATGGTGTTCGGTTGTATATCCTGATAACCGTTCAATTCAAGGTAGTATTCCAACTCCATATATTTTTGATGATAGAGTTGATTTTGAAGAGTTATCACTTGAAATTGCTAGACTATATTCATACGGTAGAGAAAATCTAAAACAAAGAGGACTTAAAGGACGTGAATTTATGTTAGGTGAAAAATCAATGCTGTCAGCTAAAACAATGTGTTCAAAATTCTATAATGTAACTAGTTTGTTTTTAAACAAATGGAAACCAAGAGCAGGTTTTACATTAATTAATTCAAACGATTATACAAGTAATATATCTGATGTATCTGATAGTGTTCTAACAGTTGATAGTTTAAAACAAGAAATTCAATCATTAATATCACATAATAAAATAAATAAATAACCGGAGAAATATAAATGAGTCAAGTAAATAAATTAAAATTACCTAAGTTAATTAAATTAAATCCAATATCATCGGATAAACCATTTATACTTGTTATGGGTCCGGTTGGTTCTCGTTCTGGTTACGGTGAACACGCCAGAGATATTGTTCGCTCATTGTTAAATAACAATAGTGGTAAATATACAATTAAAATAATTAACCTTAATTGGGGTATGACACCTTCTAATGTATTGAAAGAAGGAGTTGATGATGATATACTTAATTGTATTGTAACTGATACGCAATTTTTACAAAACATAAAACCAGATGTATTTATTCATATAACAATACCAACCGAGTTTGTTAATATTGGTAAATATAATATTGGTGTTACAGCTGGTATTGAAACATCAATAGCAAAACCAGAATGGATTGATGCACTAAATAGAATGGATAAAATTGTTGTTCCTAGTGAATTTACTAAGAATGTATTTATTAGTAGTATATTTGATAGAGTTGATAATAATACAAAACAAGTTGTTGGTAATCTAAAAGTTGAAAAACCAATTGATGTATTATTTGAAGGCACCGATACTAATACATATTACCCAATTAGTGCTGATGACTATGCTAAACTAACAAATTCAAGTGTTAAAAAGAAATTAGATTTAATTAAAGAAGATTATCTATTCCTTGTTGTAGGTCATTGGTTAAATGGTGATTTCGGACAAGATAGAAAAGACATCGGTTCATCAATTAAATTATTCTTAGATGTATTTAAACAAAAGAAACGTTTTAGCACAAATAGAAAGTATAAAATACCTGGTCTTGTAATAAAGACATCAAGTGCAACGTTTTCAATTAAAGATAGAGACTCAATATTACAAAAAATAAATACAATACGTAATGGTGTATTATTAGAGAAAGACGATGTTATGCCTAACATCTATTTATTACACGGTGATTTAAGTGATGTTGAGATGAATGAATTATATAATCATCCTAAGGTTAAGACAATGTATTCATTAACAAAAGGTGAAGGTTATGGTAGACCATTACAAGAATTTGCATTTGTTGGTAAACCTGTGATTGCATCTAATTGGTCTGGTCATTTAGATTTCATTAAACCTGAATATCATACATTGATACCTGGTAATGTAACACAAATACACCCGAGTGCAGGTGGTGAATTTACTTTACCTGAAAGTGGATGGTTTACTGTTGATTATAATGCCGCAGGTCAATCGCTTGTTGATTCATTTATGAAATATAATAATTTTAAAGTTAATGCTGAAAACGGACTTAAATTTTTAAATGATGAAAAAACATTAACTAAGATGGCGACTGATATAAATGAATTAGTTGATAATATAATTAATGGAACTAATAATTCGGTTGAGGTTAAGACATTGGAATTACCTAAACTTAATTTACCTAAACTTAATTTACCAGAATTAAATAAATAATTTATTATTATTATTATTATGGCAAAAGAAAAATCTAAACTAGAAACATCCAAACCGGTTAAACAGAGAATATCTATACCACCGGTTAGGATAGTTAATGAAAGTAAGGATAAACCAAATCAATTTAAAAAAACAAGAGGTAGTTATTATGCAATACATAATGCTAACGTTGAGAATACAGTTGATATAAGTAAATCTAAGATTAAGATTGGTATGATATGTAGAATTGATTATCGTGCTGAAGATAGAAAAGAAAAGAAGACTAGTTTATATTTAATAATATCATTGTTTGGTAATAAACTACATTGTATTGATTTAGACTATGTATCATCAAGTGAGTTAAAATCAATGCTTAGTATATGTGAAGGTAGGAAAACAGCTATGGTTAAAATTGGAAATTGGGAAGGATATTACTTCCCGTTTCTGGTTGCTGGTACCGAGTTGTACCAACGGTTAGTATCAATTATAGGTAACCAAGCATATAGGGTGCTATCACCGTTTAAGATACGTTATTTAAAGTTCTGTATAATGGATAATATGCGTGAGTATTCAAAAGAAACAAAGACAAATAAAAAGGATAGTGATAATAAAGATGATGACAATGATGATAAAAATAAATCGGATAAATCAAAAGACAAGAATAAAGATAATAATAAATTTAATTATATAATAAAATAAACTAAAATTGGAATAGAGATGACATTTAGTTATGCAATATTAATAAACAATGAGATTGATGAGATTGATAAACTATTATCAATAATCAAAACTCAAATGAATACTGAAACTGATGAGATTGTTGTGTTGCAAGATAGTAATGCTAGTGATACAATACAATCATCAATAAAGAGTATATGCTGTGATAAACATAAAGTTGATGTATATCAAGTTAGAGAATTTAAGGGTAATTTCGCTGAACATAAAAATCACTTAAATTCATTATGTTCAAAAGAATGGATTGTAAATTTGGATGCTGATGAATATATACAACCGAATTTTACTGAATCACTTAGAGAACTTATAGAAACAAATGATGATATTGATACAATTAAATTACCACGTATTAATATAATCAATAATGCAAGTAAAGATTTTTTACTTAGAGCTCAATTAAAAACACCAGGATATGGTTGGTCAATTAATACACATAATCATATTAATTTTCCTGACTACCAAGAAAGAGTATATAAGAATGTTGATTATATTAGTTGGAAAGGTGATGTTCACGAGATTGTATCTGGTGCTAAGAACCAATCATCAATACCACCGGATTACAAATATAAAGATTATTTCATCATACACGAAAAGGAAATGAGTAAACAATTCCTTCAGAATTATAAGTATCTGAACATATGGAAGATATGAGATTTAAAGAAGAGTATAGTACACATTTATTATATAACAATTATAGTGATTTAGATTTCGGTGATGTAACAAGTAATGCTTTATCGTCTGATAGGTATAAAAGTTTTGATACAATAGTGATAACTAATTTTAATG
>JBEICW010000210.1:0-5846 GCA_040383785.1 Ignavibacteria bacterium
AATATTTATAAATATTTTAAAATAATTAAGTATTAATTGTGTTTTTACTTCCAAAACCTAATTTGTTTTTTATTAACTGAACTAATTTCGTATTGTAAATATAGATAAATAATCTAATAACCAATGGCTTGACAGTATCATAATATATTTCAAAAACAAATAATGAAACAGCAGAAGCCAAAATTGCCAAAGTTAGTTTTAACTCAAATCTATATTCATAAAATGAATTGACTGTAAAATATGCAATCGCGATAGAACTTATAGAAAATATCATCAATGAAGAAATCTCAAACCATTTCTCATTTTTATTCTTTATATACTTGAATAAAGCTAAGTTTATATAACAGATTACAAATGAATAAAATATACTCGCAGTTTCGGTCATTTCATCAAAATATTGATCTGTAAGTAACATAGAAATTATATTTGCATGTATAAACACCTCATACATATCTGCAAAAGTCCTACCAGCAGTCCTTTCGTTAAGTGGAGTATAATACATTCTTGATAATTCATTAGAAATCCCCGAAGTATCAAAAGGAGCTAATATAACAATTTTATTTTTAATAATGCTTATATCTATATTTGCCTCTATAATATCGACAGCATCAACCACTTCAAATTTGTTAAAATTACCAATATAACTAATTGTTTCTTTACTGTTTTTACGTTCTAATAGTCTTTTTACCGCATCGGGATTAAATTTCTGAGCTAAAACAAGTCCAAATGCATATTTATAAGATAAATCTTTTTTTTCTATTTCATAATCAGAATTTTCTTCAGAATTTCTTTTGAGATTTTGTTTTAAATGTGGCAATTTCGGATAAAAATCACGTATTGTAGAGTATTTTTTATCTTTACCTGTTATTAAATTATTTACTGCTAAAGTTGCATTTTCAATAAACATACTATCAGATGTCTCAATTTTCTTGAAATAACCATCTTCAGTATTGTATTTTTTTAGATTACAAGCCATTACTAAATTTTTGGTTTCATTTAATGAATTAGCCAAAAAATAGTTATAAACTTCATTTACTTTGTCTTTTTTGATAATATGATTAATTCCAACTACTGAAGGTTCATTTTGATTAATTGTTTGAATTAACTTACCCATGGTAAAATTACCAATTACAGTAAGTCCGTTACTTGTGGGAACACCTATATTAACTAAAAGTACATCAGTTTCTTTGGGGGTTTCCATAGTTGGTAAAATTTTAGAGAAGTAAATATCTGTTATATCAAAATCAGACAAGGCGTATTTAAAGGAATCAAATATTGGAGAAGTAAATGCTAAAGGGAAAATTGCAAGTAAAACGAATACATTTATTGTATTAAAGAAAATATCAAGATGAAAAAAATGAAGTAAAATTTCTTTTACTCTTTCTTTTTTTGTCTTTTCTGGATTTTTCAAATTTTCTTGATTTATTTCTTCAATATTTAAATTCTCGTTATTTTCCATATTTTAATTTATTTTTTAAAAATTAAATAATTTACCATTTTTTTATTCATTAACCACTAACCACTAACTATTCTCTTCAAACTATATATCTGTAAGATTTTTTACTTTATTATAAGTTTCAATAATAATTGGCTTAAGAGAATCATTATACCCTTCAAAAGAAGGGATACAAGTAAGAATGCCCAAAAACGTACCAGTAATTTTAACTTCAAAATCTATATAATACATCAAAGCCATAAAAAGTCCTGACAAAAATATTAATTGTGAGATAATAAATGAGAATGATAGAGTTTGATACCAAAACTCGTAATTAACTCTCAAATAAGAAAAAATAAACATATTTATATAAAGTATAATAATAGTAAGGACATAATTAAACCAGTCTGGTGTGGTATTTATGTAATCTTCTTCCAATAACATTGAGATAACATTAGCGTGAATAACAATTCCATACATATCTGGGTCAGTTTTACCTACATACATTTCATTTAAAGGTGTGAAGAAAATATCTTCTGTTACAGGCGTTTTAATATTCGGTCCCAAGTATCCAATTAATACAATTTTACCTTTAATACTTTTGAGTTTTTCAGATTCGCCAAATACATCATCCAAATCCAAAGTTATATATTTATCTATGTTTCTTTTGTAATTTATAACTTCATTTTCATTTTTTCTTTTGATAAACTTTTTTACTTTACTACTATCAAAAAAGCTAAGAACTTTTAATGGAAAACTATGAACTAAAGAATCTTTTACCTTTTGAATAGGAGTCATAATTCTAACAGTTCTAAAATTCACATCATCATCACTAATAACATTGGCATAACCATTATGAGCAAATTGATTAAATAGTGGGTGTGAAGTATGAATTGTATCGAAAAATTGACTTTTTTCACTAATATGGTCTAATCCACATACCAATACTAAGTTTTCGGTATTATCAAAAGCCATAGATAATTTAAAATCATATTCTGGTTCTTTTGGTTTACGAAACATTGCATCTATACCGATAACTTTAGGTTCGTATTTATTTAAAATATTCATTAATTGCGACATTTCTTCTCTATCCAAATGTCCATTATTTACAATTACTATATTACTATCAAATGGAGTTTCTTTATAATCTCGTAGTTGCGAAAATACTATATCAGATAACTGCATATCTTCCATAGTGCTTTGTATGGGGTCATACATATCTACAGAAAAAAGTATGGGCAAAAACTTAAGTATCGCTAAAACTAAAAGTGTTGCCATCAAATTATCTATTGTAAAGAATTTTATTTTCATCTAATATTTGTCTGATATTTTGAAAAATGTAATATAATTATAAAATTTCAAGTGTTTAAAAAAATTACCAATAACAATTTATTCACAAAAAAAAATTATTGTTTAAAAACTTGATTTTTCCACTCGATTTTATTAGAAAATAATGTAAATGGAATTATGAGCTCAATAATCATAAAATACAATATTGACGGAATTAACCAAGAACTTAAAAAAATATATTTAACTCGTTTTAGTATTGGATAGATAACCCAAATATCACAAACAAGTCTCGTAATTATCAAAATAGCTGTTAAGTGAAATTTTAAAAGAACAAAACTTAGCAAAATTCCAAACCATAATGAAAGTGATGAAACAACTAAGAGAAATGCTTTCCACCCTAATGCCTTGCCTCCTATAGCCCATCTTTTTTTCTGTTTAATATATTCAGTAAATGTTTTGCAAGGTTGAGTTTCGATTACAGCTTTTGGATCGCAAATGTATCTTATATTTTCATGATTTTTGGTGTTGTTACTTAGATTATTTTCTAAATTATTATTTTCTAAAGGAATAAAATTATCTACAGCATTCATCAAGGCAAAATCTTCTGTTATTGTAAAAGGTATTTTGCGATATCCACCCAAATTATCAAAAATATCTTTTTTGATTGATAAGTTGTTTCCAAAGCAGCCAACAATTTTTCCCAAACCAACTCCACCTCTTGCAAGAGTGCAAGAATAAAGCCAGTCAATCGCTTGAATCACATCAAATACACTTTTGATAGTAACGGTAGTAAAAGATGCCACCATAAGAGTTTTTGGGTTTCTATATTCATTAACCATTCTTCGTAACCAAGATTTTGGCAGAATACAATCAGCATCAGTCATAAGAATAATCTCGCCTTTTGCTTGGTCAATACCAGCTTGAGAAGCGCCAGGTTTGCCTTTTAAATTGCCTTTTTGTGATTCATTTTCTAATTTTACGATTTTTAAATTTGGAATTGAATCTAAAAGAGTACTTAATATCAAAAATGTTTCGTCAGTTGACCTATCATCAATAGCAATAATTTCAAATTTATCTAATGGATAATCTGATTTGGACAATGAATTAAGGCAATTTGCAATATTTTGTTCTTCATTACGTGAAGGCACCACTATACTTACAAATGGTGTATATTTATCTTCAATATTATTTATATTCTTTTTATCCTCAATTTTATTCCCTATCTTAAAAGATAAAGTTCTGAGAATATAAATTATAGATACAATTAGAATAAAATAGTAGATGCTCATAAAATAAAAATGTTTTGTAATAATTATTAAAGACTAATTTACAAAAACATATTAAAATATCATATAAATTAATTTAATATTAGTATAAAATTTTATAATAATCACATAATCTTTATTTATAATTGATAATTTAACAATTTATGACTTAATTTTGCTAATTATAATTGTATATAGTTTAAAAATACTAAAAAAATAATAATTTAAAAAAATGAAAAATACAGTTGATTTATTAAATGGAGATATTGATAAAACTTTAAGACAATTTAGCATACCATTAATTTTTAGTTTCATATTAAATATTTTATATTCTTGGGTGGATAAATATTTTGTAAGTAAATTGGGTGATAACGATTTAGCTGCTGTTGGGGTTAGCGAACAACTTTTATTACTTATTTTTACATTGGGAATAGGATTTGCGATTGGTTCGGGTGTAGTAGTAGCCCGTAGAATTGGCGAAGCAAAATATGAAGAAGCAAATAGTATTGCTACAATGTCAATAGTAATAATGTTTTTTTATTCATTATTTGTTTCGATAAGTTTTTATTTAGCTTTGCCTTACATTTTGGATATGATGGGATATAAAGCAAACCTCAAAGCAAATATTATGATTTATATGTCTGCTGTAATATTAGGTTTTCCTTTCAATTTTCTAACATTCCAGATAAATGCAATGGTTAGATCTATTGGAAATACTACTTATCCGATGATGATTTTGGTAATCACAGTAGTGCTAAATGCAATTTTTACACCAATATTAATTTTTGGATGGGGAATAATACCTGCAATGGGTTTGTATGGTGCTGGGTTGGGAACAGCAATTGCACAATTAATTGGTTGCATAATTTCAATTTGGGCAATGGTTAATAACTATACGCCAATAGTTTTTAAAATCAAAGACTTCAGGCTTGATAAAGATGCAATTTGGCTAATATTTAGTAAAGGCATACCATCTACTTTTCAATATTTATCATTAAGTTCTAATAGATTAATAATTTTTGCTTTAGCAAATAATTTTGGACCTAAAGTAGTTGCAAGTTATACTTTAGGACTAAGTTTTGATTTATTTGTATTTATGCCAGTATTTGCTACTGGAATAGGCTTAGAAATTATCACTGGTCAGAACTTAGGAGCGAAAAATCCCGATAGAGTACTAAAATATTTTTATTCAGCGGTAAAACAACTCGGAACGATAATGCTTGTAATGGGTTTTGTCGCATACAATTTTGGACATTATTTCGCTACAATGTTCACAAATGACCAAGAAGTAATCATCCACACCACAAATTATCTACAAACAACTTCATTCACATATCTATTTTTTGCAATTGGGATATTAACAACAAGAGTTTTTAGTGGAGCTGGTGATACAATGAGAAGTTTGGCAGTAGTTTCAATTTTTATATATTTAATTCAAATTCCACTTTCATATTTATTATCAATTTACTTTAATTTGGGTCCAAAAGGGCTTTGGCTATCAATTTCTATAAGTTTATTTTTCTTTGCAATTTTAGGAACTTTCAATTTTTATGCAAGGGGCTGGTTGAAAAAAGAATTTTAGCGCCCTTGTAAATGTAGTAAAAACAATAGCTTACAGAGGACGAAAAATAAAGTTGAAAAATCCTGTTATATTTTGCCCTTTTTTCAGTCATTTATATAGAGGGAGAAAAAAATAAAAAAAGTTTTTTGAAATTTTCACAATTGAGAGAATACTTTTTTAACATATACTTTTAAAAAAATCAATAATATTTATGTTGTATAGTAAGAGTTTTAAAAAAAATTGATATAGTTCTTTGAAAACTGAAACCATTCATAATTAAGAATAGAAATATTAA
>JBEICW010000211.1:0-5842 GCA_040383785.1 Ignavibacteria bacterium
AACTTATTGCCAAATGAAATATATATTTTATCTTGATACATATCAAAATTAATATTCTCAATGTAAATCTCATCATCTGAACCCTCAAATAAAGTGTATTTTTGTAAATTCAAAACATCAAACATTTCTATAATATAGTTATAATTTTCTGTATTATAGGTTAAATAAGCAAAATATTTTCTACTTTTATAGAAAACTTCTTTCTTTTTTTCTATACTTGTATAATTTCCTAAACTTATTGCAGAATTTAATGAAGCCAAACTATCGTTAGAATATTGAAATTCTATACTATTTTTATTATAATCAGTGTAAATTAATGTAAAATCTTTAGCATTATCTGTATATAAATATTCTATTTTCTTATTGCTACCCAAACTGTCTTTTAGTGTATATTCTTTTTTTACTTTAAAACTATCTGAATAGAACCATACATTAGATAATTGTTCACCAGTATTTAATAATCGATGAGTAGCAAAAATATTTTGAGTACCTACTATTCTCCAATCTAAATAATAATAATTTGTAAAAAAATTATCTAAAAAATTATCATTAAAATCATAAAAACTAATAGTATCCCTAAAAAAATCTTTGGTATTATAGACTCTAATACCATTGCCGTACTGAGGATAAACAGTTATTGTATTTAATTCATTTGTAGTTTTATTATAATTTTTTAATCTGACCCAAGGTTTTAATTCAAAATGTCTTGTGTTTAATTTATTTGTATTGTCCAAATATTGAGGAATAACTGGCTTTATTAAATTATTGCTATCACTTATTTCATATAAAAAGTGGTCATAACCTTCGATGCCTCCAGTGGTAAATATTGTAGAATTATCAAATCTATAAGGCTCTGTTAATTTATTATTAAGCAAACCATAACCTTTTGAAATTTCTTTAGTTTCAGAGATTGTATTTCCTAAATTATCTTTAGTTGTTTCAATTATTAAAATAGTATTTTTTTCGCCTACCAAAATATATTTATTATCTTTTTTAGTAATAAAATTGATTTTTTCACGTGCTTTTTGATAATCCTGCTCTACATAACTTGGATTTGTTACTACAATTGTGCTATCTAACAACTTATCATAATTAAAAACATTTAAATTAAATTTATAATTAATTTGAAAGGGCAGGGTAAATATTTTGTTATCAACTACTTGAAAAAAAGTAGGGAAAAGATGTGGAGCTCTAAGATCTAAATATAAAGATAAGTTTTTATAATCTGTGAATTCAAATACTTTATACTGCCAATTAATTAAAATTTTATCTTCATATTCAATTAAATCTACAAAATTATTATATATCAAATTGTCATTTACATTAGGTATTGGTGGTACAATTATTGTATCAATTATATTTAAATCTTTGTCATATTTTAAGATTCTTGAAGAATCTGAAGAAACTAAAATATTATTACTAAAAATAATCATTTTGTTATCACCAGGAACATCATATTGAAATGCCCTCATACTTGGTAATTTTACATTCTTAATAATGTTATAGTCTGAATCCAATTTTACAATATTGGAATGGGAGTAAAGATAAATATTATTATCAAAATGCAAAACTACTTCTAAATTAGAAATATTTGATACTTTATTATATACAATAAAATATCTTCCATTAGTTGTACTTTTAGCTATTTCTCCATTTTCATTAATTGCAGTTACTTCATTTTCTTCTATAAAAACTTTTATTATTTTTCCACTACCAAAAATCTTTTGCGTTTTCCATGTTTTACCATCATCTTGGCTAACATTTATAACTCCAAAATTTCCATAAGCAATAATCAAATTACCTTTATGGACACAGCCATAATAATCAGTTATAATAGGATTTGATAGTTGGATTTCTTTGGAAAAAGTTGTATAAGTAAAAGGAATTAAAATTAAAAATATAGTTAGTATTATTTTCATAATTTCCTCATTTATTAATAAGGGGTAGCTTTTATCTACCCCTTTTGAATTATTTAATGGATTAATAATTATGGTGCGGGTGGTGTTCCACATGGTGATGGCACTTTGTAACATAATGTAGTATCACCTTCTACTGGGTCGTTAGGTTCCCCACTTAGATAACAATTACCATTACCTATTTCTTGATAACTACCTGCAACATCTGTATAAATAATTCCATTGGCTGTTGCACATACTTTAACAGTTTTTTTACAATGCCCATCTTTAGATATACAAGCAAATCTTCTTATAACTCCATTAGTATTTGATTTTTGTACACATAAAGGTAAATATATTTCTAAAATCATACTATCTTTACCATCACAAGGTGGGATAGAACAAAATTTAGAAAGTCCAGCCCTTTGTCGTATAAATTCGTCCATTATTCTAATTTGTAATAATGAGTCGTTAGGGATAGGTGGGGTATAATTACAACTTGTATCTATTTTAGCCCAAGACATAAGTCTAACTTCAGCTGCAACTAATGCATGTGGTGCACATTTGTAACAAATATCAATATTTACTGGACATCCGTTTACAGTTATAGTTGTATTACCTAAAACATAACCAGGCAAACAAGGTGGTAATGTTTTTACCTCATTGTGATTAAGCCAGAATATTGCGACTAATACAATAGATACAATCATCAAATTTTGTAATAATTTGTTTTTTAAGAAAGATATTTTAGTCATTATTGACTCCGTTTATAAATTAAGAAAATGATTAATTAAAGAAAACAAAAATGCTATCGCTATAAAAACAATACAATTCAAGTAATCCTTAAAACCATTTTATCTATAGTTATATTGGTTAAGTCTCACTTTGGTTTACCTTTTAATCAACATCAAAACTTTGTTTTTGTTTTTACTAATTTTTTTACCAAACGCATCCTGCTGATAAAAAAATCCGGGTCCTACCCTCTACCTCTTCGTAAAAACAAATTATTTTAATGTTAGTTATTGGTTAATCAAAGTTAATCAAAGTTAATCAAAGTTAATCAAAGTTAATCAAAGTTAATCAAATATCCAAATTTATTTTAAAATAAACAAACTTTTTTTTATTTTATTTTCAACATTCGTTAATTACTACTTATTTACTACTTAGAAAATACGTAGTTTTGATACTTTTTTACAAAATCAAATCGTATAATAGTAATAACAAAATAAACTGAGATTTGTTACACTTTTAGGAAAATAATTGGTGGGAAGCTGAAAAAAATGCGGGTGAGGGTAGCTGCATTACTAAGTGCAAAGAAAAGAATTGGTTGATGCCATCAACCCATACAAATAAAACAAAGAAAATCAAGCGGGACGATAGACATACTAATTAATAATTCAATATGACTCTACTTTTTTTCCAAACTTACATTTGCCCCATATTCTAAAATGCCTGAAACAGTTTTAATATTAATATCATCAAAATTCAATTGATACTTTTCATAGATCATTTTTTTTGAATTGATTTTTTCTTCTGGTTTTGGTAATGCTACATAATTCTGGAATGCTAATGGCATTCTAACAGGCTTTACCAAATCTTTTAATTTTAACTGAAAACTTTGGCTATATGGAATCTTAAAATCTAAAAAACTGACCGTAAATTTAGTTTTAAGCTCTATTTCCTGTGGGTCAGGTGTCAGTATCAAATAGTTATTCTCGGCTTTTAAACTAAAGGTAATATCCTCTTTTAAATACAAACTTATATCTGGCGAAAACGACCCTGGAACACCTGTATGCTTGCCCGAAAGTTTAAGATTACCTTTGCCCTCAATTTCAATTACACCATAAATTTTATTATTTGTAAGCTTATTAAATTCAAGCTTTTTAAGATTTAAAGCTATAAAACCTGTATCGATATTTACAAAGTTATTATATTCCAAACCCAATACTTTTTTAGTTTCAGTAAAAAAGCTTTTCTTTGGCAAAATGAAGAATTTTATGTCGTCTTCCCTTTGATTAGAAATTTGTTTGGAGATAGAATTTAGGAATTTATCTACCATTCTAACCGACATTTCGGATTTTGTTTTTAGACTATTATTTTTTTCAATATTTTCATTAATTGCCTTGTCAATTCTTTGCAAATCAGAATTTGAATTCATTATGCTAATTTTTGAATCATCTTTGTCTGGCATATTAAAATTAGAGCAAGAAATAACTACTGAAAATGTAAATATTGAGATTAAAATTAAAAGTATTTTTTTCATGAGAATTTGGTTCATTTTGATTTATAATTTAAAAATTGATAAATTTCGAAATAGAAAATAAATGCATTAATTAAGTTTAAGATTTTCCACAAACAAATTGATAATTACCTTATCTTTTAGAATTAATGGCTCATTGCTACGTAAATTATAAGACAAAATCCTTTCAGGACTAAACATCTTAAAATTGATATTATCTTTGACCATAAAATCTACTTTATCCATTTTAAACTCATTGTTTATTGTCAAAGGTATTTTCATTGGGGGCATTTTTTGATTCAAATCAGCAGTATTTATTCTAATTAAATTAGCTATAGCAGCACTACTAAGCACCATAACACCTTTATCTACAACAGGCATTATATTAAATGGCTCTATTTCAGATTGGACAAAATTATCCACTTTTTTGAGAGTAATCAAGGCATCCATAATCAAATCTACATTAATTTTATGATTAGATTCATAAGATTTCATGTAAATTGTGGCGATAGCACAGCCATTCAAAAGTTGGATTTTTGTACTATCAACTACGTAAGTTGTTGTAGAATTTAGGTATCCTTTTGTGCCATCGTAGCACTTCACAAAATCGCTCAGCATTTCTTTGGATAAAATCATAGAAATGTCTGAATTTTCGTAAATATCATTATTTTTAATTCGATTTAATAATTCGTTACCTTTACTAACTCTAATTTCTTTGATTTTAGCTTCACGGTGCAGAGCAAATCTCTCTTCATCGATATTGGCACCCGAAACAACATCAAACATAGTACAAGAATTAGCTAATAACATTAAACTTAAAATATTTAGAACCGTTAAATAAATCTTGATATTTTTTTTCATTTTTTAATTTTGGAATAGATTTAATAATTTGAGATATTAACGAAAAACTTGAGTTTTTGGTGGGAAGTAAAATTAGATTTTCTACAAAGTCATTAGAATTTTGCACGATATTTCACGATTTTCGCCTGTTTTTCCTTTTTAATCTGGGTAGGTTGGGCGGCTCGCCCTACTATTTCTTGTTTTGTAAGGTTAGATGGCATCGACCCATTTTCAAAGAACTTTTTACCCGCCACAATTCTTGAGATTTAGATAATCCTGAGAGACAAGGCAGCGCCTTGTCTTTACAATAAAAGAATGAACAGACAAGGGTGCCTGTTTTACTATAATAATATGTAGTTTTTGCACGATTTTGCACTGTTTTTCTTCAAATATTGCAGGGAACTTCGCGGTTTTTCACGATTTTTGCACGTTTTTTATTTTTGTAGGGGTAGGTCAAGCGTCTCGCTTGACAAAAAGAAAAAGAAGAGAACGGAGAACGATATTTCTATCCACGCCATAAATGACGTGGCAATTATTAAGAAGAGAAATTTTGCACTATTTGCACTCTTTTTTGCATTTTTCAGCCAAATACTTCACGATATTTCATGATTTTTGCCTGTTTTTTCTTTTTCAATGAACTTGCTTAATCATTACCTTTAATAATTAACCACTTTCTATGACGCATATTTTACATATTTATTGTGCATTAAAAGAAAAGGGTCGATGCCATCGACCCTTACAATTCCAATATTATTCTTAAAGTCTCCCATACTTTGTGGGGGAGATTTAGAGGGGGTTGCTTTTAATTCACTACCACTTTCACAGTTTTGGTATTATTGCCGTGCTGGATTTTGATTAGGTATGTACC
>JBEICW010000212.1:0-5842 GCA_040383785.1 Ignavibacteria bacterium
ATTATTATTATTTAGATTAATATTATTTATGAATTATATTTTTGTTGAGTTAAACTTGTTTACTGCTTCGTCTAATGTATTATAAATTTCAAATAAAATATTAAAGCCCAAAAGGTCAAAAACCGTTTGCACTTTCTCTGTCATATTAGACAACTTCAAATCTCCACCTAAGTCTCTAATTTGCTCTATAAATGTCATAAAAACGCCCAACCCAGCACTGCTGATATATTCTAAATTCGAAAATTCAAAAATTATGTTATTTTGATTATTTTTAATCAATTCATTAATTTCATCTTCCAACTGTGGTGCAGAATGAGCATCTAAATATCCATTTAGATAAACAATTGCTATATCATTTCTTTGTAAAATATTTGCGGCAAAATTGTTTTTTTTCATTTAATTTATATTTATGAATTTTAGATATTTATTTGAATTTCTTTTCAATATTTATACAATTATTGATAGAAATTATTAGAAACTACATTTGAGATTTTAGTATATTAAAAAATTATTTCAGTAATTACTATAATTTGTAAATCAATAAACACAATATTTATACTTTATATTTAGATTTATTTAACTTTATGCACAAATCATCCTTTAAATCTAATTATAACTAAACTTAAATCATCAGTCATTTGAGCATTTTGAACTGCTAATTTTTGCAATAAAAACTCTCTAAAAGATAACATATTATTTAAATTATTTTGATTATTATTAAGGCTATAATCTAAGTTAAACTTTTCTTTTTCGACATTTTTCTCAACTTCTGAAATATAATCTACATATTGTTTAAATAACCTATAACTACCTTCAAATCCCAATTCTTCTTGATTTTCTATTCTTGCTTCGTTTAGTCCATCTGTAAAAACAAAACAGTAATCATTTTGACTAAGTTCAATTTCAGTCTTTTCTAAATAACTATCAAACCTATTTTCATCAACAATACCTATGCCAAAACCATTAGGTGTAAAAGTTTGCAAATTATAATTTTGATTAGTATCTTCAAAATTAAACCTCGCAAGTGGGGTATGACCTGCCCTTATGTAATTAATTTTAGTAGAATTACTTACTATTTCGATTCCAGCTATCGTTATAAAACTTTTTTTATCAATAGACGAATAAAAAGATTTATTTATACTTTTTATAAAATTTTCTAATGAAAATGATATTGGAGCCAAAGCAAGTGCTATTCCTTTTACCTGTGCCATTACAAATGCTGCCGAAATCCCTTTGCCCGATACATCACCCAATAAAATGCAAGTATTTCCATTACCTAATGTAAAAAAATCATAATAATCGCCTCCAACCTCTTCTGCTGCAATTGAAAATGCCTCTACTTGAAAATTATTGATTTTTGGTAATTTTTGTGGTAATAATTTTTTTTGCATTAATTGAGCAAGAGCCAACTCTTTTTTATATCTTTCATTTTCAATTGATTTTCCAAATAATTTATTTTGTTCAATTGCTATACCTACATTATACGCAAAAGCATTCAAAATGTTCAGGTCTTCATTTTCTAATGGATATTCAAAATTATGCATTATTACTATAGTACCAAATCTTTTTTCCCCATCAAATAACGGAATAGCAGTAATAGCTTTTGCTTGAGGAATATATTGGGTGATAAAACTTAAATTTGTATCGCTTACAAGTGTATTTATTTGTAATGGAGAATTTATAGCTGATAACTGTGAATGTAAGTTAGTTTTTCCTTTGAGTAAAACTATATTTTCTTCAAAAATATTTTTTAATGCAGGGTATTTTATTTCATGTCCTTCGTAGGTTTCTATCCAAGAAACAAAACCTTTGCTTATATTCAATGAAAATTCATTAACTTTATTTAATAAATCATTGATATTTCTACTATTTAGTATGATTTTATTTAGTTCTGTCAAATTTTCTAATCTACTATTAATTTGTACCATATAATCTGTATTAGGTAATGAAATTAAAGTAGAAAATAAAATTTTTATAAAATAATTCAAACTAATAAATGCTATGATATTTACAAAATGCACTGATAAGGCAAAATAATTGAAAAGCAAAGAATAAATTAGATTTTCTTTATTTGAGGTTTGATAAAATAGTGAAATACTAAAGCCAATCAATACTAAACTAAAAAATAATAATTTATATTTATTGCTTTTTCGTAGTCTTTGTATCCATAAATTCCTATCATTTAATAAGTATGACAATATTCCAATAAATAAATATATAACTCCTTCGAAATAACCAAAAAAATCTTTTTTAAATTGACTTAAAAAATTAAACAAACTATTAAATATCCCTTCACCTGTAAATATATGATGATGAAGATATACAATAGTATCAGTAATTATCAAATATGATATTAAAAAAAATAGGTATTTTAAATACTTTGACGTATTGGTATGTTTAAATACATTTAGCCATTTCCAAATAAAAATGGCGTTAAATAATGAAACAATTAATATAAAAGGTGCAATAAAATCAACTGCAAAAATTGATTTAAGAGAGTGGTTATTATTACCAAAAAAGAATTGATTTGGATTGATAATTAATAAAATTAATACAAAAGAAAGAAAGATAATTAGAGATTTTAAATTATTAAAATATTCTTGATTATTTTGGTTAATCTGATTTTCTTCTAAATAGTTATTGGGTATTAGAAACACAAAAAACAATAACACAGTAAAAAAACCACTAAACAACTGCCAAATTGCATAAGTAAAGTTTAAATCAAAATTCAAATAATAAAATAAAATATCACTAATTAATCTAACAACAATAATAATAGTAGCAGCAAATAAAACTGGCAATTTATTAAAGTTTAAAGTATCTGTGTATTTTTCAGGT
The DNA here is from genome assembly GCA_040383785.1 of Ignavibacteria bacterium. Taxonomy (GTDB): domain Bacteria; phylum Bacteroidota; class Ignavibacteria; order Kapaibacteriales; family UBA2268; genus JBDNHS01. The sequence goes on from JBEICW010000212.1 coordinate 2,839, forward strand.
ATTATTTTATTTAAAATTTTTATCATTAAATATATATTTTAATTAATCTTTTAATTAATACTTTCTCGTTAAAAATTTTTTGTTAATATTTTCTCAAATTTATAATTATTGTCATTTTTGTGATTTTACTTTTGTCTATTTACTCTAAGAGCTGTAAAGTTAGTCTTTTTATTTCTGCTCTGAGTTCTAAGATATCATCTTTCACAATTTCACCTTCTGCAACTTTTTTTGTAACTAACTCTTTACCCATAACTTTATTCAATGAGAGTGTAATTTTCGCTTTGTTTTCAATTTTATTTATTACCCCAAAAATGTAATAATCAACTTGCATACCGCTAAGTATATTGATTTCTTCTATACTTGGCAAATGGCAATTATCTATTCCGTACATTCCAAAATATGCAAACATGGAATCTCTACTTGCTACATCATAAGGCAGATATTTTTTTGATTTATATACTTCCTCAAAAACTGTTTCTACTGCATCAAATGAATTAATTTCTTTATTTTTAAATAAGTTCCATTTAGATAACACTGTATTTTTTTCTAAATTCTCAGAATTTTCTTGAAAATCCAATCCACCAATTACAACTATAGGCAATGGGTGTACTCTAAAACTTCCTTTTTGTTCATCATAAAGCAATGAGTCATTTGTTACATTTGCCAATGCCCTTTGGATAGCTTCTAATAATGCAGTATCATATATTTGAGATTCCGTATCTTTATCTCGGTATTTTATGTGTGAATAACCTTTTCCAAACTTTTTTTCTACAGTATCTTCCATATCAACTATATCCAAGTCTACTCTAAGAATATTTTCTAATTTATTAACATAAATAAATACCATTTTATCTGCTTCAAGCTCCTGTGCCATTGTAAATACAGTTGCTCTTGTTGATAATTTCGCCCATTCTTTAGAAATAGAATCACGCTTTTGTAAGTTGATATTAGTAAATTTATTTGTTAAATCAACAGCCAAACCAAAAGCTGCTTGCCCTTTACTATCTTTTAAATCAGTTATATTATCACTTGTTTTGAAACTTGATAAAAATAATCTTTGCTTTTTTTGATTATTAGATTCACTCTTTGAGTTGTTCGAATTAGTATTCGTACAAGAGTTCAAAGCACTAAAAACCAATAATAAAAGCAAATATTTCATATTTTTAAAAATCATTTTAAATTCCTTCATTTTCATTTTATATTATTTTTACATAAAATGATTTAATTTTTTTAAAAATTTATGTACTATTATAAAAATTTAAGATATAAAGTTTCTAATTTGTTTTGACAAATTCATAAACTCTTTTAAATTTAATGTATTAACTACATCTTTGCTTTCTAAAAATGCTTTTCTGCCAACAAATAAGCCATATTTTATATGCTTTAGTCCTTTGGTATTATGTGCATCTGGATTTATAGCAATTTTTAAATTTAACGCCTTGCATTTGCTTGCCCATTCTGTAGTTAAATCTAATCTATACGGACTTGCATTTATTTCCATTATTTTATTATTATCTGCTGCAACTCTTAATATTTCATTTAAATCTATTTGATACGACTCTCTTTGGAGTAAAATTCTACCAGTTGGATGTCCCAAAATTGTAGTATATTTATTACTTAGTGCCTTGCTCACTCTTTCGGTCATTTCATTTAGTCCCATATTAAATCCTGAATGTACAGAGGCAACAACAAAATCAAATTTTTCTAAAATTTCATCTGGATAATCCAAAGAGCCATCAATTAAAATATCAGATTCTATTCCTTTGATAATCCTAAAATTAGAATTATTAGATTTGAACTCATTGTTCAATTCTTCAATTAATTGATGCTGTTCTAATACTCTATCTATTGAAAGTCCATTTGCATACGCAGCTGTTTTGCTGTGGTCGCATATTCCAAAATACTCAAAACCTAATCTTTGCGTTTCTAAAGCCATTTCTTTGAGAGTATTTTTCCCATCACTCCAAGTAGAATGGCAGTGCAACATTCCTCTCAAATCATTTAATCCAACTGTAATCGGCAATGCTGATTTCATAGCAAATTCTACCGTTTGAGCGTCATCTCTATTTTCAGGTTCTACAAACTTAAGCCCGATATTATTGTATAATTCGCTTTCTTTTTCAATTTTAACTACATTATTACGACTATCAATTAGTTTATAATTTTCAAATTTCAAACCAGAATATGAGATATATTCTTTGTAGGCTTCTAAATATTCATTGGAAGTAGTTAAGTTATGACAAGCAACAGCAAAATCATCATTACCCACGATAAATAAATTGAGTTTTACTCTACATTTTGCAACACCACTAATAATATTACTATCATCTAAAGAACTTAATTGTAAATTGTAATCTAAAAGTATATCCTTAATATATTTTTCAATTTTAACTATATTATTCTTATCATCTGCATTTAAATCAACATCTAAACCTATTACAATATCAATTTTACTAACAACTTCGGTATATCTTTTCAAATCGCCAACTATTGCAATTTTTTCAATATTAAATTGTTTAGTGTGATTGTGAGATTTTATACGTTTTATAATATCATTCGCTTCATCATAAGCGATATGAAGATAAGTGCTTGATTTATATGATTTAATTTTAGATATAGAATTTTTAATACCCAAGATTGCTTTTGGGGTAAATCCTTTTGCATTTACTAATAGATTATTTTCAATTGCATTTTCCAAATCTTCAATAGATTTAATGCTAAAATTTTCTACTAAAAATCTAATTTTACTTACACCAAGTCCAGAAATTTGATTTAAATCTGCAATTTGTTCTGGAACTTTTTGAATCAAATTCTCATAAAATTCCATTTTACCGTTCAATACATAATCTGTAATTTTTTTAACTAATGCGTCTCCAAAACCATTGATTTGGTTTATATTTCCGTTCTTTACCAATAAATGGACATCAACTTCTTCATCTTCGATTATAGATGCTGCTTTGGAGTATGCAACTGCTTTGAATTTATTTTCACCACTAAATTCAAG
>JBEICW010000213.1:0-5838 GCA_040383785.1 Ignavibacteria bacterium
ATATCAATAATGAATTTGACTTTTTGATAAATGGCTGGAATGGATGGCTGCTTTGGGCTTTGATTGGCAAATTTTTAATAAAAATCAAACATCCACCAATTAACGATAATTCAGAAATTGGTACAACAAGAATGATTATTGGTTATGTATCATTAATTATTTTTATACTTTGCTTTTCATATACTGGATTGTACTTTTTTCCTTATCAAATGTTTTAAATAGAAAATTACGTTATAATTGTTGTTACGATTACACTATTTGCAACCATAGTGCTTACTTCCATGACGATTTCTCTTACTATATTGCTATGGTTTTCATCTTGCATCATAATTTTAATATTCTTTTTTGCCATAGCTCTTTGATTTTTAGGAAATACTTCTTCTATTAAATTACAAACCTCTACTAAACAAATTAATGTATGAAGTCTATCATTAGGCTTAACACTCATTAGAACTGCTTTGTGAATTTGGTCACGAGTTTTTAGTTCTTCAGCTGGGTCTAAAGTAGGGTATTTTGAAAACTTAATCAAAAACATTATTTTTTGAGACTGTCTTTTCAGTATTCCATTCAATACCAAATTATTTAAGATTTCGTCTTTTATTTTATTGTAATTAATTCCCAATTCTAATATTGCATCTTTAAAACTCATTGATTGAGATCTTAAATTTAAAATTTCAAATGCAAGATTCAAAAAGTTAGGAGTATTTATGGGCTTTTCAATCAAATTTATTTGATTGTCTATTAGTTCGATTGCTTTTTTTTCTGCTAAATCCAATAATAATGTGGCGCCCAAACCATAAGGAATACTTCCAGTTGAGGCAAAAATTATAGTTCCTTTTTCGTCATGAATTGCCAAAAGCAATAATTCTTCAGTTAAAGTAAGCATATTAATTTTTTATTTTTTAATTTATAAATTATTTTTTTACAATTTAATAAATTTTAGAATTAAATCACTAATAAAGTAATATTAATTTAAAACATTTATAATATAAAATTTTAATTAGTCAAGTACCTAAAGAATATTAATTTTTATCAAATCTTTTTTAAAATTAATTGTCAATGAATTTATTATTATCAATCCAAATACCTTTCATCAATGAAGTAGTATTAATTTTTGGTATTGCAATTTTAGTTGTGTATCTATTTTCCAAATTAAATTTCCCAGCAATTATTGGATTTTTGATTACTGGAGTTGTTGCAGGACCTTACGGCTTAAAATTATCAAGTGATATTGAGCAAGTGCAAATTTTGGCTGAGATTGGTGTAATATTTATATTATTCTCAATTGGGCTTGAAGTTTCCTTACGTAAGTTACTTGAAAATAAAAATGCTATATTAATAGGTGGAACTCTTCAAGTATTACTCACGATTATGTTTGTGAGTTTTTTAGTTAATTTACTTGGATTTGCACCTAATCAATCAATTTTTATAGGCTTTTTGCTTGCATTAAGTTCTACAGCAATAGTTCTAAATATAGTACAATCCAAAGGAATGATAAATTCACCGCAAGGACAAATTATACTTGCAGTTTTGATATTTCAAGATATAATTATTGTTCCGATGATGCTATTAACCCCAATTCTTGCTGGTCAGGTGGAGTCGTTAGCAACTGAAATCTTAAGTTTAATCGCAAAAGTTATAGGGATTATTGTATTTGTATATCTTGCTACCAAATATATTATGCCTTGGATTATGTATAAAATTGCAAAAACTCGCCTTAAAGAAATATTTTTACTTGCTACGATATTTATATGTTTTTCAATAGTTTATGTAGCTGGTATTCTTGGGTTATCGCTCGCATTAGGTGCATTTTTGGCAGGATTATGCATTTCTGATACTGACTATAATCATCAAGCATTAAGTAATATCGTACCATTCAAAGATGTTTTTTCAAGTTTCTTTTTTATTTCTGTTGGAATGTTATTAGATATTCATTTTTTTATTATACATATTCATATAATTGCAATCATTGTATTATCAATAATATTTATAAAAATAATTTCTGGATTTATTTCTACATTAGCATTAAAATACCCAGTAAAAATAGCATTTTTAGTTTCATTTTCAATTGCACAGGTTGGAGAATTTTCGTTTGTTTTAGCTATTGTTGGTATGAGTGCTGGATTGATTGATAATGAAACTTATCAATATTTTTTATCTTCAACTGTAGCAACAATGGGCATCACACCATTACTTTTTGCCATAGCTCCTAAAATATCTAAAAGACTATCCAAACATAAATTGTTTAGTTTAGTAGAAAAAAGTATTCAAACTATCAATAATGAAATTCATTCAGAAGAATTAAATCATCACTTAGTTATAATCGGTTTTGGGGTAAATGGACGCAATTTGTCATTAGCTGCTAAGCACGCGAATATTCCTTATATTATTGTGGAAACTAATCCAGAAACAGTTAAAAAGGAAAAAAAATTAGGCGAACCAATTATTTTTGGCGATGCAACTAATAATGAAGTTTTGGAAAGTACTAATCATCATAAAGCTAAAATATGTGTAATTGCTATCTCTGACCCTACTTCTACTCGTTCGATAATTCATAATATTAGAAAGCACAATAAAGAAATTTATATAATTGTGAGAACAAGATTTGTAAGTGAAATGTCAGATTTGTATAAATTAGGGGCAAATGAAGTAATTCCAGAAGAATTTGAAACTTCTGTTGAGATTTTTACAAGAGTACTTAATAAATACCTTATTCCCAAAAATGAGATTGAATATTTTATTCAAAATGTGAGAAGTGATGGGTATAAGATGTTCAGGTCTGTTTCCAAACTTACAAATTACACAGATTTAAAATTGCATATTCCAGATTTTGATGTTTTGACATTTAAAATCAAAGAAAACTCAATTTATTTATCTAAAACTATAATAGATTTAGATTTAAGACAAAAGTTTCAATTAAATATTCTTGCAATAAAAAGAGATGATGAGATTATAACTAATCCAAGTCCAGATTTGATATTCATCACAAATGATATAATAATTTTATTTGGTAGTAGAGAAAATCTTCGTAAATTTGAAAAAAATATTTAATGATTCACGAATTATTAGGTGGGTTATGTTTAATTTTTATAAAAATTTAGGATTTAAATTATTTGTTTTTATATTATTTAGCTTTTTTGTAGATAATATTAATTCTGCAAAATCGCAAACAAATATCAATTCAAAAGATACTTCAAAAGTAAATAAATCTATTGATATGTCAAAGATGAAGGTATTTTATTTAGCTTTATTAAAGTCAGGACCGAATAGAACTCAAGATAGCATAAAAGCTGCTGAAATTCAGAAAGGACACATGGATAATATAATAAAGTTAGCCAATGAAGGGAAAATAGTAATGGCTGGTCCGATTGCCAAAAAAGAATCAAATCTAAGAGGAATTTTCGTATTTAATGCCAAAGACGAGGCAGAAGTAGAGCAATTAGTTAAAACAGACCCAGCAATAATTGCAGGTAGATTAGTTTATGAAATCTATCCTTGGTTCACGGAAAAAGGAACTTGTCTGCCTTTGTAGTGATGAATATAAATATCATAGCCAAAACTCTATTATAATAAATTATAGTTTTGGCATTAATATCAAATACTATTTACAAACTCTCAGCGTGTTTTTTGTAATTATTCAAAATCATCTGCCAACCCATTTGCTGCATTTCAATAGGATTTTCTGTTTCAGCATCAAACGCTTCGGTTACTAAAGTGCAACCTTCAACTTGCTCAAAAGTGATTTTTACTTGCCTTTCATCACCTAATTTATACTCTATAATTTGGTGATTAACAATATTAGTATATTCGCCTTCAAAATCAAACCCAAATGAGCCATCTTTTGCTTCCATTCTCCAATTAAAACTCCCACCTATGCATAAGTCATTACTTGCAGAAGGGCATTGCCAGTCTTCACTTGCAAAATTTCAGTTTACAATATGCTCGGGCAAAGTCCAAGCCGCCCAAGATTTTTTAATATTTTGATTTACAGTTGCACTAATAGTTATTTTTTGGAACATTTATTTTACCTTGAATAAATTTGTTAAGTTAATTTCAAAAAATATTAAAACGCAATAACTCCCAAAATAGTTTCTTTACTTGCTCCAGTTACAGATGGCAAGTTCCCTTTTTCGCCTAACAAAAATAAATATCCTAAATAGGCAAAAGCAATCGCTTCTTTACTTTGACTTTTTACACCTAATTCATCAGAAATTAAGATATTTAATCCATTATGACTATTATTGCTTTCAAACACTTCTTTTAATCTTTCAATTAAAAATGAATTATTAGTTCCACCTCCTGATACAATTATTTTATATAATTTTGTCTTTTCTAATTTAGAATTAGTTTTTAGATTTGAGAATTTAGTTATTTGAGTGCAAATGGATTGAATTGTAAATTCTGTAACCGTTCTAATTAAATTATATTTATCAATTTCATAATTGTGTTTAACCTTAAATTCACTCAATTTACTTTCCAAAAACATCTCGCCAAAAAGTTCTCTACCAGTAGATTTTGGTGGCTTGATTTCAAAATATTCATTTTTAGATAATTCTTCTAAAAGCAAATAATCTATCAAACCTTCGTTTGCTAATTCTCCATTTTTATCATAATTTAAACCAAAATATTTATGAGCTACAAAATCTATAAGCATATTACCTGGTCCTGTGTCGAATGCAACTACTTTAGATTTGACTTTTGAATTAAGTAATGTTACATTTGCAATTCCGCCTATGTTAAGCACAGCAATATTTTTATCCAATTCCGAAAAATAATTAAAATCAAAAATAGGCACTAGTGGTGCACCCTGACCGCCCAAAGCAACATCTCCGCTGCGAAAATCATAAATAACTGGAATTTTAGTTAATTTCGCTAATGCACTGCCATTAATTGCCTGAAAAGTATGATTTATATGTTGCCCAATAAACTCATTACCCTTTGGTTCGTGCCAAATAGTTTGTCCATGAACTGCAATTGCATCAATTTCATTTGGTTTTATTTTATATTTTGTCAAAATTTGATTAACTGAATCAGCAAAGACTTCAGCTAAATAAAAATTTAAAGCAGAAATGTATTTAATATGAGTGCTTTCATTTATTAGAGACTTAATTTTACTTTTATAGTTATGATTAAACTCAAATTCCTCAAATGCAATAGGTATAATTTTGGGTTTGGTGATATTTTCACTTTTCTCAAAATTAGAATTAGAATTATATTCAAAATCACAGATACTTACATCAATACCATCCATAGAGGTACCTGTCATAATTCCAATAATTCTAAATTTATTTTCTTTTTTAGGTGCAAATCGCATAATACTAACTATAAATTGGAGTAGATAATTCTTATAAGAAATCAAAATTTAAAAAATATCAAACAATTTAAGATAAAATTATTATTTTAATATTTTATTCAATAATTTTGTATTCAATAAGTTTACAAAATACAAAAATAGTTTTTTTATACAATAACATTTTTTTAATAGGACAAAATTAAATGAAAATTACAGTAATTGGAGCTGGTAATGTTGGTGCTTGTGCAGCACAAATGATTGCAGTAAAAGAATTAGCAAATGAAGTTTGGCTTTTGGATGTAAATGATGGTGTTGCTAAAGGTAAAGCATTAGATATGTACGAAACTATGCCTATTTTAGGTACTGATTCAAGAATTTATGGTACTTCTGACTATGCAGAAACGGCAAACTCAGATATTATTGTAATGACTGCTGGTTTGGCTCGTAAACCAGGTATGAGCAGAGATGACTTGATGGTTAAAAATGCTGGTATCGTTTCAGATTGTATCAGCCAAGCAGTTAAACACTCTCCAAATGCATATATA
>JBEICW010000214.1:0-5798 GCA_040383785.1 Ignavibacteria bacterium
ATTCCTGAAAAACCTGTTGCAGATGTTCAAAAGAAAGAAAACTCAAATGCTCCTTCTGATAGTAAATTGACTATTGCAATGAGTAATATCAAATCTAAAAATTACAAACAAGCAATAAATGACCTTATTGAAATATTAAATTCTACGAATAATGAAAATTTAAAAGGTGAAACACAATATTATTTAGCAGAATCTCATTTTGGTTTGAAAGACTACGATAAAGCAATTGACTCATATAAAAATGTAATCAAATCACCAAAACAAGATTTATATGACGACTCACAATATAAAATTGCAGATTCATATTACAAAAAAGGAAAAAATGATATAGCAAAAGCTGAGTATCAAAACTTAGTAAAAAAATATCCAACAAGTCAATATCTTCCAATAGCTCGAAAAATGCTACAACAATTGTAATATTATGCTAAAAAAGATTTAATCAAAAAAAAGACTGCTTTTTTCAAGGCAGTCTTTTTTTATGTTAATAGTAAGTTTTATTAGTGAGTTTATTTCATTTCTGTTTCAGTAAAAGTTACTGTTGTTTCAGTTGCAACAACTGGTGGTGTATTATCCAATACTTTGTCAATTATACCATAAGCAACTGCTTCGTTTGAAGTCATATAGAAGTCTCTATCTGCATCTTTTTTGATTTCTTCAAAGTCTTTACCAGTATGTTTGGCAATGATATTATAAAGTGTATCTCTTGTTTTAATCATTTCACGAGTATAAATCTCAATATCAGAAGACTGTCCTTGTGCCCCACCGCTTGGTTGGTGCATCATTATTCTTGAGTTAGGTAATGAGTATCTTTTACCTTTTGCTCCTGCTGTAAGCAAAATTTGACCCATAGAAGCCGCCATACCAACACATATTGTGCTAATATCAGCTTTTACAAACTGCATAGTATCATAAATTGCCAAACCAGCACTAACACTACCACCAGGGGAATTAATATAAATATTAATATCTTTAGTTGGGTCTTGTGAAGATAAAAATAATAATTGTGCAATTACGATATTAGCAATTTGGTCATCAATAGGTGTTCCCAAAAAGATAATTCTATCTTTTAGCAATCTTGAGTAAATATCATAAGAACGTTCGCCACGACTTGTTTGCTCGATAACTATCGGCACTAAGTAGTTATTGAACTGTGATGAGATATTGTCTGTCATTTATTTTTCCGAATTTATTTTTAAAATTTGATAATGAAATTATTTGTTAGTAATGACGAATATTTAGCAAAAATTATTTTGAAAGTAATTGATTTACTTATCCGCAATCAATTCATAGAGTCAACTTTAATCAACACTAAATTTTAAAGTTGTATTTGTATTATTACCTTTAATATTCAAAAAATATTGATTATTTGCGATAAATCTATTATTTTCAGTCAATTTTATTTGAATATTTCCATTCTCGTATATAGTTGAAATTGGCAAAATTCTTCCTAAAACATCAGATAATTGAATTGTAAAGCTTTCAGTGTTTGTGATATTTTCAGAATTTATCAAAATGAAATTCTCAGTTATTTCCGTAATTTTATATTCATTTTCTAGTTGGTTACCATAATTATCCTCATTTTCAACACTTGTAATTTTAACTACAATTTCATTTGATTTTTCAGATTTACAGCCAAATTCATTTTCAGTGATTACATAATATGTTCCAGCTTTATTGGCAGTAAATTCAGGTGAATTACTTTCTAATAACAAAACATTATCTTTGTACCAAAAGTATTTTGTTGCAGTTGAATTACTAGTTAAAACGTTATTAATGTTAGTAACGCTTGGCTTTTCTGGAAGTGGTAAAATAGTCAAAGTATCAGATAAAAACAAAGAACAAGAATTCTTGGTTGTAATGTTTAAAGTAATCAAATATTTACCAGATTTATTAACTTTAAAAGATATTAACTCTTGAAATGGCACATATATAATAAAAAAATCTTTCTGGTTATCTAAAGGGATAATATTATATTCAAATTTATATAAATCTAAATCATTCAAATTAGTCCTATAATATACTGTATCATCTATACATTTTTCTTTAATAAAATCTATAAATCTTGTATAAGGGAATTCATCAACTTTTACATTCAACTCTATTATTTCTTCTTTATTTAAATTTTTATCTTTTCTTATTAATGTTACTTTTCCTGTTTGTTCCTCATTCCATTTTATAGTTCTTGAGGATTTTGTTGAGTTGATTAAGTCGTAATTTCCATCAATTTTCCAAGTAAAATCAAAATAATCTCTATCAATTGTATAATAGGTATATACTTCTTTTTCACAAATATTTTCATTTCCTGATATCGTAAGCGGTACTTCTTGACTTATTGAAATATTAAATGCAAATGTATTAATACAATTTGTAAAAGAGTCTAATACATTTAATTTAATTTGAATATTACCCTCTTTTTGGGGCTTAATTGTAATTTCATCTTTATTAATTTGCAGAATATCGGCAATCTTTGGGTCAATTATCCAATCATATTTTAGTTTATTGGAATTATTAGAATTAGTTGATTGAAATTTGTAAGTTTGTTCACAATCAACACAAGTTTTATTCAAGCCAGTTATATTTCCAGTTGGTAATTCTTCTACATAAATGTATTTAATAACAACTTTACTACAACCAGTAATTGTGTCAGTTGCTCTTACTGCTAACTGATAATATCCAGTTTTATTCCATAAAACTTCACATTCATTAAATTTTGCATTAACAATAGTTCCATTTGCAAAAACCTCCCAAGTGTATTTTACATTTGCTATTGAATCTGCTTTGAATTTTCCAATACTATTAACACAAAGTGTATCTTTTTTGATTGAATTTGGTGTAATATCATTAAATGTAAATGAAGGAATTTGATTTACATTTTGAGTGAAGTTTATCGTATCAAAACAATTAGTTGGTAAATAATTAACTATTAATTGAATATTATTAATTCCAGCAATCAAAAATCTAAAATCAACTTCATTTGAGTCAATTCCTTTAATAATTTCTGAATTTGGTAAAATCCATTTATATTTTGTATTTGGATATTTTTTTGCTATAAATTTTGAATTTGAGTTATGGCAAGTGGAATTTATTTTTTGTATATCTGTATTTGGATTTAGTTTTGGTATAATTGTAAAATTCTCTGATTCTGCACCAACTACCAATGGTGAACTTGAAACTACTCTTAATTTATAATTTCCACTCAATTTAAGATTATTTGGTAGATTTAGTTCCAAGCTATTATTTTGTGAATTAGCTAATTTTCTAAGAGAATAAGGAGATAAGAAACTTCCTGTCGAGTCTGATAATTGTATATCAAATAAATTATCATTGTTAAATTTTCCAAGTGAACTATAATTTACTACAATTTTATCTGCGAAACAATATGTATCAAAATTAGAATTTATTGTTATATTATAATCGCCAATTGTCAAAATAAAGCCATCATAAGAGCCACCTAATTTAGTTTGGAAGCCATTTTTGACAATACTATCCGATGCAGTAAGTCCAGCAATTTGAAATAATCCAAAGTTTTTATTGTAAGTAACACTTCTTGCTTCATCAACAAATTTTCCACCAAAATATGATGAATTAATTACCTTAAAATCTTTATCAAATAAAGCAAAATATGCATCAGTATTCCCAGCAATTTGACTTTGGAAACCGCCAAAGTTAATTCCATCAGTGCTTCGAGTAGCCCCTACCAAGATTACTTCATTATTGTCTTTAACTGCAAGTGATTGCCCAAACTCATTATCGCCGCCTCCAAAATATGTAGATTTTACTCTTTGCCCATCGCCATTAATTTCTACTAAAAATCCATCTAAATATGCATCATTTTTAGTTGATTTGTGAGTGTTAGATGTTGCAATATTACTATTACTTAATGTACTTCCTGCAAAATAATTAATATATTTACCATTTTCAGTTTTTGAAATAATAGAATTTCCAAAATCATTGCCACTTCCACCATAATACGAAGAGCGAAGTAAATTACCAGAAGAACTAAATCTACCAAAAAACAAATCATATCCACCAGCTAAAGTATCTTGAATTTGGTTTAATTTTGGCAAATCAGTGCTTTGAGTTGAGCCAATTATATTAATATTATTTCCTTCGTCAATGTGCAAACCATTGATAAAATCATTCTCTTTTCCACCAAAAAAACTTCCCCAAAGTCTAACTCCAGTTTGCGTAAATCTCACAAGCATCCCGTCAGATTTCCCAGCATTTTTATCTTGGTAGCCATCTGCAAATATATTTGTAGTGCTTTGAGTAAAGCCCCCAGCAATAATTGCATTATTTGCATCAATTTCTACAGCGTTAAATTTATCTTCCTCACTACCTCCATAGTAAGTTGCAAATCCTAACTCTCCATTTCCATTAAATTTTGCAACATAACCATCTACAAAACCACCAATTGCAGACTGGTGAGAATTTAACACTGCAATGTCACTAGAAGATGTTTCGCCAGATACTGCAATTATATCTCCTTTAGCTTTAACACTATAAGCAATATCATAACCACTGCCATTGATATAAGTAGCCCAAACTCTTTCAAATTTAGAGTTAAATTTAACTAAAAATATATCTTCGAATAATTTATAACTGTTTTGGTAACCATTAAATGCAATTGAATTATCACTTAAAGTATAACCAACTGCATAATAATTTCCATTTTCATCACTGGTAATTGAATAAATTCTGTCATCTTTACTGCCACCATAATAAGTGGAGTTTAGATTTGTAATTGGGTCAATAATTAATGTCTTAGACTTGTCATAATCTCCAATTTGAAATCTATAATATGTCAAATCTGGAGATTGTTTAACTATTTTGCCATCAACTCTATAATTATAATAATTAGTATCCTCATTAACTAATCTTTCAAATTGAGAATTAATGAAATTACTATTGTCTGATTTTTCATCCTTATAATAATTTTCGTAATTTAATTCTCCCCTATCTAACAAATACTTCAATTCATCATCATTAATATTAAAGCTAATTGGTTTAGAAGAAATAAAATCACCTAATTCAGTATCGGCAATTAGTTCACCATTATCATCCAAATAATTATCTCTTGTGTGTAAGATTGAAAATTGTATATTTTTAGGATTTCCTTGGGGTTTGACTATAAAATCGTATTCAAATTCTCCATTATCAGTGAAATAATATCTTAAATCGATATTATCATAAATATTTGGAATAATTATTGAATTAAAAGTTGGTATATTTTTAAACTCTTTAAGTTTACCATTTTCAGAATTATAAATATTCTCAAAATATTCATTTTTAAATTCTAAAACACTAATTGGTGCATATTTGACACTATCCCATAATCTAATATCTTCAGCTATATAGTCTGTAAGTTTAACCTTTGTGAAGTTTGTGCAACTAAATTTATACTCAATACTATGAGCTTGATAATTATGACCTTTAATTTTAGTTTGTATTTCTATTTCATTAGAATTATCAATATCTACTTTTTCAGTTGGAGTAAAATAACTAACCACAAATCCAGATTTTTTTATATAAATCTCATATTTATGAATTTTTACATAATAAAGAATTGTTTTGGGGTCTTGGAGATAATATCTATCTAAATTATCTTTATTTTCAAAACTTTTCAATTGCCCAATATTTTTTACAAAATATGGCTTTTGTGATTTCAAATTTTGAGTATTAAGATTTTGAGCGGATAATTCTATATTAATACCAAACGTAAGTAGAATTATTATTAAGAATGTAGTTAGTTTTTGATTTTCAAATTTCATATAAATATCATTTTTTAATTTTCATAC
>JBEICW010000215.1:0-5794 GCA_040383785.1 Ignavibacteria bacterium
CACTATTCTTTCTTCCATAGTTGGATTTGTTAGACTTACTTGCCATAATCCACTTATTCCTGGCTTTACATTAAATACAATATGTTCAAATCCATCATAAGCACTAACCTCTTGTGGTACAGTTGCTCTTGGACCAATCAAACTCATCTCACCTTTTAATACATTAAAAAATTGAGGCAATTCATCTAAACTAAATTTACGAAGATATTTTCCAACTTTTGTAGAACGTGGATCTTCTTTTAGTTTTAATACTTTTTCGTATTCTTCTTTAAGTAATGGGTTATTGTCTAATAATTCTTGTAATTTGTCTTCGGCATTCTCTTGCATAGAACGGAATTTGTATATTTTGAATAACTTATGACTAACTCCAACTCTATATTGCGTAAAAATAATTTTACCTTTTGAGTCTAATTTTATTATTATACCTATAAATAAAAATAATGGCGATAATAAAATTAATAAAACTGATGTTACAGTTATATCAAAAACTCTTTTAATAAACTGTGCAGATTTTGTCATCAAATGAAATTTGAATTCTACTCCTAATAAGCCACCAAAATCTTTATTTTTCAGCCAAAAACTGACGTTATCTGTTGTATTAGTTACAATTGTTATATTATTAAAATACTTACTATATTTTTTCACTAAACTATTAGTTAGGTCTAAACTATTATTTGAAATAGCTAAAACTGCATCATCAATTTGAATTTTTTCTTTTATTTCTGGTAATAAATTTTGACCACCAACAACTGGCACATTTTCGATATAGCCCCAATTTTCAGCATCATCATCAAAAACTATAATTGGTTTAAAGCCAATTTCAGGGTATTTATTGAATTTTTTTACTAAATCGTGGCTTGTATTTTCAGTGCCAATAATAATTACAGGTAACCCCCACCAATCGTTTTTAGCGAAAATTTTACGGGACATTCCTCTAAAAAGTGGTACTAAAAATATACTTAAAGATAATGAAACCAAAAAAGCTAATCTTGACGAAACAATTGAAGTGTTCATCAAAAAACTTGTAACACCAACAATTCCATAAACTGTTAATGTTGTATATGTTAATGTCCTTAATTCTTCGATTTTATCTGTATTAAACCCAGGGTATAGGTTTTTGATATAAATTGAAGTTACAAACATAACAATTACAATAGGCACTAATAATACATAACTATTATATATATCATCAATACCAAAAGTTGGTTCAAAAAATAAAAATTTAGTAATTATCGAACCCACAAATGAAATGAGTAATGCAACAACATCTGAAAGAAGCAATACAAAAGATGATTTAGCTTTACTCTTTTTAATTGATTTATTTATAAGAGTAAAATCATTTGTATTTTTTACTACGTTTGTTAGATCTTGAAGTTTTAGGTTAATCATTACAACTCATAAAAAAAAATAAATAATACCAAATAAAATTGGATTAATTAGGTATTATAAGATTTCTATAGGCATACCCTTGTTATTTTGCCTTATAAGAATAAAAAAAATTTAACAAACCAATAACAAGATTTGCAAATTAAGTATAATTCTTTTATAGGACAAATAATTTGAATAAAAAATACGATTATGAGTAAATATTAATCATTCTTTACCTAAAATTTTGAAAAATAGAGTTAATTTAATGTAAATGTAGAAAGAAATTGAATTTTTAACAAAAATAAATAAGGATATCAAGTAATATCAGTAATTATTATAAATAACTATTTTTTTTATATAACTAATTTAATAAGATTATCATATAATCTTAAATCCACTAAAAAAATAATAGAAGTATAAATAATTAGTATAATTTTACTATAATATTACCTTTGTAATTACATTTGAAAAAAGTATTTTGAATGAGTTTATTATAATTTTTTTATAATTTTAAATTATAAAATTGGATTATAATATTGGAAATAAATCGGAAGATGGAAAGAAATAATTTTAAGTTAAATATTAGTTGTTTAATTATTAGTACAAGCATTAGATCTATAAGAGAAACTTGTATGTCTTGTTATTAGCAATAAAATTAAAAATAATTAACAAAGAATTTACATGAGAGTCAAGTGTGAGTTTTGTACAATTTAAAAAAAAAAAAGATTTGGAAAAGATTTAATTACAATTGTAAATTAATAATAAAAATATTCATTTCCAAATTTATTTTTTATTTTTTTATAATTTCAAATAAATTTTTACTCAAATAATAATAATATTTTAAAATGTTTAAAAAATATGTGAATGATTTATTGAAATTTTAGTTAAATTTGATATGTTTTGAGTTGCGAATTGAATTATTTTGCAACAAATATAGTATAGAAACCTTAAAATGCAAAATTTACAATTAATTAAAGAAAAATTAGAATTACTTAATTCTAAAAATAAAGTTAAAAATTTACTATATTTAATTCCTAAAATATGGGTTAATTCATTTGAAATTAGTGAAATTGAATCATTCAAATTAAACAACCCTTTTTTAGATGAAAATTTGACATATCCCCAAAAGCTAAAATTTAACTCTCTCAATAATTTAAATAATACCATCAATGTAAATCCCTATGAATTTTATATATTTATAATTAATAAACTTATTTCTTATAATACATTAGATTCTAATAACCAAACAACTAAAAATCATTCAGAACTAAGGGTTTATAATATTTTCACAAGATATTTTGGAGCTTTTGACCATAATAATAATGGGTTAATTGACTTTAACCAAAATTTGAACGGAAATTTAAATGAAAATATTAACTCAAGCATTAATGTAAAAAAGAGCAAAGGCAAGTTAATTGACAAAAATATAGTTAATAAAAATGTTATTACTTTTTATGATAAAAATGAAAATTCAATAAATTATGAATTTACTGAATTTAATGAATTGGGTACTTTTTTAAAAGCCACGATGTTGTTGTTTTATATCAAAACCTTAAATATAAATACAGTTTATTTATTACCCGTATTTGAAATTGGTGTTTTTGGCAAAAAAGGGAGTTTGGGCTCTCCTTATGCTATTAAAAATTATTATAATATCGAGAAATCACAATCAGAATTTATATTAGAATTAACTCCAGAAATAGAATTTAAAGCATTTTCAGAAGCATGTAAAATTTTAGATATTAAACTAATTTTAGAATTTGTATTTAGAATTACGAGTTTGGATAACGATTGGGCTTTAGAAAATCCCGATTGGTTTTATTGGATAAAGTCCTCTGTAAAAATGCGTGAACCTGATGATACAAGCGAATCTAAATATGGTAGTCCGATATTTCTAAAAAGAGAATTAAAAGAAATAAAAGATAAAATCGAAATTGGAGATTTTAAAAATCTTACTCCACCTCATGAAACATTTAGAAATCTTTTTACACCAATACCCAAAAAAGTTGCGAGGGTAGAAGGCAAAATGTATGGCATATATGATACAAACAAAGAATGCACTATTGCTTCGGCATTTGCAGATTGGCCCCCAGACGACAATCAACCGCCTTGGGCTGATGTAGCATATTTGAGATTGTATGACAATAATAACTTTAATTATGTTGCTTATAATACAATCCGTATGTATGATGATGAATTAGCAACTTCAAAAAATGAAGTTAATAATTTATGGGAAACTTTGTCTATAATTATACCACATTATATTTCAAATTATGGAATTGATGGTGCAATGATAGATATGGGGCACGCTTTACCCAAAAAACTACGCAACCAAATAATTAAAAATGCACGAAATGTAAAAGAGGATTTTATATTTTGGGAAGAAAATTTTGGCATTTCGCAACAATCAAAAGATGATGGTTATAATGCTTGTTTGGGTTATTTCTTTTTAGATGCACATGTTAATTATAAAGTAAAAGAAATTATATTTAAAACTTGCAATGGTGAATTTGAACAAAATTTCTTTTTAACTTCAGAAAACCATAATACGCTTAGAAGTGCTTATAGGTATGAAAATGAGTTTAGATTAAATGAAAAATATAATGATAAAGATGAAGATACTAATCATCTTTATTCAAAATTAATTTATACAATTACCCAATTTTTACCACAAATCAAATTTATCTATAATGGATTTGAATTGGGTGAAACATTACCCACAAATACCGGTTTGGGATTTAATGAAGAGCATTTGAAAGAGTTCTCAAATATCAAATTACCGTTATTTAATGAAGAGAAATTGCCGTGGGACTATATTGAATTAAGTGGAAACAATTTAAGTGATGATATAAGTTTAATAAATTTTAATACTTATACAAAACAATCTATATATGAATATATTATTACATTTAATAGTTTAATTAATTCAATCAAATCAAAATTCAGTCAAATAATGATTGAATACAAGACTTTTAATAATTATTTGGACTTTCCAAATTCATTAATTTATATCGAAAATATATTTTCTGATAAAAATCAAAATAAATTTAGTAAATTAATATTAATTGGTAACTTCAGTTTAGAAAATGTAGTTTATGAGTTTGAAATTTCTAAATTATTTTATATAAATGATTCTTACTCACTTACAAATATTTCAATAATTGTTGGAAATGATATTGAATTTCAAACCGAAAATTCTTTTGATGAAGTGAATGGCAATGTTATAAATAATAATTTGAAATTAGAACTAAGACCATTTGAATTTTATGTACTTAATGTAAGTAATAACGAAAATAAATCTTAATTTTTATAAAATGAATAACAATAAAATATTATTAAATATGGAAAATTTCTTTCCAAGAACTTTAGAAGAAATTGCAGGAATTTTGGAATCGAATTTTATTGGGGATAAAGATTATCAAGTAAAACAACTAAATCGTATAGATATGTCGATAGAAAATGAATTATCATTTTTTTCAGATATAAAATATATGAATTATTTTGAAAATTCTCAATCTGCCTTTATTATAACTCAAGAAACATTTGATAAATTAGATAATAATTCCAAAGAAAATAGACATTTCATAATAAATCCTAACCCATATAAATCAGTATTATTATTAAGTTTTAAAATTGATACCTATAATAACTTAAGATTTAAAAAATTAAAAACAATTTCTGAATTAAATATCATAAAAGGTGAAAATACAGAAATTGCTAATAATGTAATTATTGAATTTAATACAAAAATTGGTGATAATGTTGTTATATATCCAAATTGTTATATAGGAAGTGATGTTTTTATTGGCAAAAATACAATTATTTATCCAAATGTTACAATTATGAATGGCACAATTATCGGTGATAATTGTATAATTCACCAGGTGCAGTGATTGGCTCAGATGGTTTTGGATATTATGAAGAGGGTGGTAAATATATCAAAATACCACAGATTGGTAATGTTGTGATTGAAGATAATGTAGAAATTGGAGCAAATACTACAATAGATAGGTCGTTTATTGGCAGTACAATAATCAAATGTGGTGTAAAGATTGATAATTTGGTACAGATTGGACATAATTGCGTAATCGGTGAAAATTCTGCAATGGCTTCTCAAGTTGGTATTGCTGGAACTGTTACTATTGGCAAAAATGTTAGATTAGGTGGTCAGGTTGGCTTAGCTGGTCATTTGAAAATTGCGGATAATGTTACAATTATTGCTCAATCGGGTGTTTCAAAAACAATTTTAGAATCGGGAACTTACTTTGGTTCGCCAATAAAAGAAGCAACTAAAGCATTTAAAATTGAAGCGACTTTATGAAATTTACCTGATTTGGCTAAAGAGGTAAGCAACTTAAAAAAAGAAGTTGCAAATTTAAATAAATTAGTTGAAAAATGTTAATATTTAATTTTAATTATTGAAATC
>JBEICW010000216.1:0-5788 GCA_040383785.1 Ignavibacteria bacterium
AAAAAAATAAACAATATCATAAATAACAGTCTAAAAATAGAGAAATTATATCAAACAAACTTAAATGAATTTGATTTATTTATTGAGTTGGTGCATAATAATTTTAACAATTGTAATGAAAAATTAATACGAAAAGCATTTTTTATTAATATTGACGCTAATAATGACAGAATTTTAAGGTCTGGTTTACCTTCATATACACTTAATTTGAGTAATGCAAAATTGCTTTGTACCTTAATTAAATTAGATGATATATCTATCATTTCTGCACTATTGGTAGATGTTTCAAACAAAAATAGTCTTTACGATTTTAATTATTTAAAAAAAGAATTTGGTGTAGTGGTAGCAGAAATTGTTGATGGTATAAATCAAATCAAATATATTGAAACAAATTCATTCAATAAAAAAGAATATTTAGAAAATTATAGACAATTATTATTTTCACTTTTTAAAGATGTAAGAATAATTTTAATTAAGTTGCTTGAACGTATTTTATTAATGAGAGACTTAATTTATTTTACAAAAGAGGAACAAAACAAAATAGGTTCTGAAACTTTAGAAATTTATGTTCCTTTTGCTAATAGATTTGGTTTAATACAAATTAAATCAGAATTAGAAGATTTAAGCTTTAAATATTTATTTCCAAAAGAATATGAAGAATTAGAATCAAAAATATTTGGAACATTAGAGGATCGTACCAGGTATATTGAAGAGTTTATAAGTCCAGTTCAAGAAAGTTTAAAATTAAATAATTTAATAAAATCTAATAATATAAATTTTGAAATTTATGGAAGAGCAAAGCATTTATTTTCCATTTATAATAAAATCAAAATTAGAGCTACACCATTAGAAAATTTAAATGATATTGTGGCAATGAGAATAATTATTGAAAGTTATGACCCAAACATGTGTTATTATGTTTATGGTTTGGTAACTCAAATATATCCACCAATTCCGGAGACTTTTAAAGACTATATTGCCTTGCCGAAGTCTAACGGCTACCAATCACTTCATGTTGCACTTTTGGGACCTCAAGGGAAACCAGTTGAATTACAAATACGTACTAAACTAATGCATGAGACAGCAGAAAATGGAATTGCTGCTCACTTCATTTACAAATCTGGTTTTGTTAACGCCCAGTCTGTTTTAAACAACAAAAACGCACTTGATTGGATGGAGTCTGTAAAAGAATTATTAGAAAATTCACATTCTGATGATCCTGAAGAATTATTAGAAACAATTAAAAATAATATGTTTTTAGATGAAATACATGTTTTTTCACCCAAAAATCATGTGTTCACATTTAATAAAAGTGCAACTGCTTTAGATTTTGCCTATAATATTCATTCAGAATTGGGACTTAGTTGTATAGGAGCAAAGGCAAATGGTAAATTAGTACCTTTAGATTACAAAATGAAAAGTGGAGACCAAATTGAAGTAATTACTTCTAATAATGTTAAAATTGACAAATCTACTTTAAATTTAGTAAGTACAAGTAAATCAAAATCATTTATTCTAAAATACCTCAAAAATCAAGAGAAAAAGAATGCCACTGAAGGGCAAAATACTTGGGAAAATGAGTTGTTTAAGAAAAAAATTAAAATTTCAAAAGAAAACTTCTTGTATCTAATAACAAATTTAGGTTTCATAAATGAAAATGATTTTTACATAAATTATTATAAAGGTAATATAGATAAAAATCTAATATTCAATTCTATAATTTATGGACCACAAACTAAAATTAGAAAAGAATTAGTATCTAAAGAAAATGAGATAAACACAGCAAACAATCATAATAAAATAAATGAAGAAATCAAAATTGATAACATTAATTTAAATCTTGAAAAAAATAAAACATTATTTGCTAATAATAAATATACATTAACTATTATCGCCAAAAATAGCAATGATTTAAGTTCTATATTAACTGATAACATTATAGATATAGATGATTTGGTACTACATTCTATTGAAAATGATGTGAATGAAATAGAATTAAAAGGAATTTATATTATTTCTTTTGAAAAAGATATAGAATTTCATGAAATTTACAAACGTTTAATTGGCGTACATGGAGTAACAAAAATTCTCATAAAATAATTCTTATAAGATAATTCGTATAAATATTTAATAATTAAAGCAAAACAAAAAAATGGATAAAGATATAATAAAAAAATTAAAAGTAAGCCTGTATTATATAAGTGGAGCTAATATATTTACATCATTAGCAATGGTACTATTGTATTTTCAAACAAAAGAGATTTACCTATTAGTTGCAGCATTTATTATGATTGGTGTAGGGATTGCATTCTTTTTGGGTAGTGATAAAATTATTCAAATGATAATTAAAGATACTGTCGATAGAGAGAATCAGAAAAAATAATTTAAATGTAAATAAATAAAAAATTATAAATGAGTAAATTTGAATTAAGAAAAGACATAAGTATTAAAATTGAAATTATAAATAACGTAAATATTATTACTATGAACGACCCATTGGCATTAAATTTATCAAATGTAATTGTTCCAATTCACCTTTTAGAATTTATAAAATCTTTGATTAATGGTATTGAAATTAAAGATTTGAATCAAGTTGTGATTGATTTAAGCTTAAATGAAAATGAAATAAATAACGTTTTATTTAATATTGATAAATATTGTTTGTTAGAAAATTCTAAGGTAGTGAAATTAAGAAATGCAATTATTGAATTTCAAAAATTAGAAATTAGACCTAATGTTTGCCAAGGGAATTTATACTCTACAAATTCCGAAGTTTTTATCAATGAAATTAAGCAAATAGTTGATATTAATAAAAATGACATAATAGGGGAGTTTGCTAAAAAAAATAAAAAACAAGAAATAAATTTAATATTTGCTCCACATATTGATTTTAATATTGGTTTAAATTCTTTGGAAGCATATAGCTCAGCATTTTCACATTTGGAATATTTAGATTATGATTTAGTTGTTTTGCTCGGTACTGCACATTATAAAAATAGTGGCTATTTTATGTTGACAGATAAGGAATATCAAACTCCACTTAATAATTTAAGCATTGATAAAGAATTGGTAAGTCAAATTATTTCTGATTATAAGAATTTATTTATAAACAACACAATTGTAAATGAATCAGCAATTTTGATAGATAATCTGGCACATAAAGTTGAACACTCTATTGAATTACATGCTATATTTGTTTCTTATTTTGATTTTATAAAGAATGAGGATAAAAGCTCAAATATCAAAATATTACCAATTATGACTGGTAGTGTTGAGGGAAACAATATGGATCATACTACATATAATCAAGCTTTAGAAATTATTAAAACAAATATTTTTAAAAAATATAAAAAAGTTTTATTCTTGTGTAGCGGGGATTTGTCGCATATTGGACAAAAATTTAACGACAAATATGATGCATTAGATGAAGTTAAAAACCTAAAACAATTTGAGTACAACTTAATCCAATTTATTGAAAAATATGAAATTAATAATTTTTATAATTATTTAAACGAAAATAATAAAAAATGGAAAGTTTGTGGTTTTGCACCATTCTATGCTGGAATGAAATTAGCAGACAAAACTAAAGGTAATATACT
The DNA here is from genome assembly GCA_040383785.1 of Ignavibacteria bacterium. Classification (GTDB taxonomy): domain Bacteria; phylum Bacteroidota; class Ignavibacteria; order Kapaibacteriales; family UBA2268; genus JBDNHS01. Next base: position 3,600 of record JBEICW010000216.1, read on the forward strand.
AAATCATAGTATTTGGTATGAAAGACCAAAAAAATCATTAGTATCATTTATGAGTATGATTTTTGAATAATTTACAACTTTGATTTAGTATCGATTTTAAGTTGTTATTAGTATATTTACTATAAAAATTTTAATAAAGCATAATATTTAAGCAATAAAACTTCATAATATGTTGTTAATTGTAAATTGTTAATATTTTGAAGATGTGCATTTTGAAAAAGTACTAAAATATCTGCAAAAGTGAAAAAAAATAGGTCAAACGGAAACGCTTGACCTACGTAAACTTAATTTAATACCTAAGATAGTTTATTTGAAGCACTTTTAAACCTAATTCTTTAAGTTGTGCTTCATCTACGTAAGATGGTGAGCCATCCATTAGTGATAATCCACTTGTTGTTTTTGGGAATGCAATTACGTCTCTGATATTATCATTTCCAGTCAATACCATAACTAATCTATCCAAACCAAAAGCAATACCACCGTGTGGAGGTGCACCATATTTTAATGCGTCAAGCAGAAATCCAAATTTAGAATCTGCTTCTTCTTTAGATATACCTAATTTGTCAAACATTGTGCTTTGAACTCCACTGTCGTGTATTCTAATCGAACCACCTCCAACTTCGTGTCCATTTATCACTAAATCGTGTGCAATTGCTCTTACTTTGCCAATATCTGTATCTAAATATTCCAAATCATCTGGGTGTGGCGAAGTAAATGGATGATGCATTGCAAAGTATCTGCCAGACTCTTCATCAAATTCAAAAAGTGGAAAATCTACAACCCAATGGAATGAATATTTGTCTTTAACTTGCTCCATAATTCCTGTTTGACGTGCAATTTCTAATCTCAATGCACCAGAAATTGTATGGGCTTTAGTCCAACTGTCCGAAGATATTAACAACAAATCTCCATCTTCAGCATTTGTAACTGATTTAATTTCAGCCATTTCACTTTCGGTCATAAATTTTGAAATAGGGGATTTAATTTCACCATTTTCAAATTTAACCCAAGCTAATCCTTTTGCTCCATACTTTTTAGCAAAGTCTGTCAAATCATCTAATTGTTTACGCGAATAGTTTGCACAGCCTTTTGCATTTAAGGCAACAATACTTCCGTTACTTGACAAAGCATCAGCAAAAACTTTAAATTCTGAATTTTTAACTACTTCATTCAATGAAACTAAATTCAAATCAAATCTAATATCTGGTTTATCACTACCATATTTACTCATTGCCTCATGGTAACTCATTCTATAAAAACTATCTGGAGTATCGTAATTAATTACATCTTTCCAAAGGTTTTTTACATACCCTTCCATTACAGTGATAATTTCATTTTGATCTATAAATGACATTTCAATATCTATTTGAGTAAATTCTGGCTGTCTATCGGAACGCAAATCTTCATCTCTAAAACATTTTACTATCTGCATATATCTATCAAAACCAGATACCATTAACAATTGTTTAAAAATCTGAGGAGATTGTGGTAAAGCATAAAACTTACCTTTATTTACGCGGCTTGGCACCAAAAAGTCCCTAGCCCCCTCTGGAGTAGATTTCATTAAAACTGGTGTTTCCACTTCCAAGAAATTTTGTTCGTAGAAGTACTTATGAGTAATTTGATACACTTTATTACGAACAATAAAGTTATTTTGCAGTGACGGACGGCGTAAATCCAAATAACGATATTTCAATCTTAATTCTTCATTTACTTCTACTTTATCGGAAATTTCAAAAATAGGCAATTCTGCTTGATTAATTATATCAAAATCATCAATCCAAATTTCGACCAACCCTGTTGGTATGTTTGGATTAGGATTTTCACGTAGACGCACCTTACCTTTTGCCCAAATCACAAATTCATTACCCAAAGTTTTAGCTTTATTATATAATTCAGGTTGAGTATCAGGATAGATAAAAAGCTGAGTTATTCCATATCTATCACGCAAATCAATAAAAAATAAACCACCCAAATCACGTCGAGTATTTACCCAGCCGTTCAACACTACTTCTTGGCCTTCGTTAGATGGTCTTAATTCGCCACAGGTAACAGTTCTTTTTGTAAAATTCATTAAAATTTATCCTTTTTATTTCTTTGTCGCTATTAAATCATTTTATATTTTATATTTTAGAGAAATGTTTTTTTTAATAATAAAAAACTTAATTTGCAATTTAAGAAATTTGATT